>JBEBBU010000136.1:0-24333 GCA_041158225.1 Pseudomonadota bacterium
GCTAAGGCAATCTTCATTAATACTGCCATCGGTCAGCCCATCAAACCGTACTTCTTGTGGACAGGCCGCACCATACTCACGTGCTGCAAGTATTTCCTGCCAACCGTCGGCTTTTACAGGGGCTGCCCACCGTAAATCGTCAACAGGCGGCTTTGCATAAGGAATACCACGAAACTCAAGCGTTGATCCCCCTGCCCGAAAAGAACCCTCAACCCTGCCAGAATCTGGCACACCTGCAATTTGCCCCCATACTGTTTGTATTATCCGCTGGGGGACGACATTGCTGAGTGTTTCTGCATTAATATTTGCAAATAATGAGGATACGCAGAAAAGGATAAGCGTTTGATAGATTTTGATGGAGCGCATCATAGATAAATGCCTCTTCTAATAAGGTTATACTGTTCGGGTTCAAGAGCAGATCACTAGGATAGTTTACTAACTCAATCTACTGAATAAAGCATAGACTTGCAAGATAGCAGCAACAGACATTCTGTCTCGGCGAATGTTACGCTAACACCAATGACTAAAGCATTTATAGTTCATCTACTTGGCTTTCTTGGCTCTGCTACTCAAAAGACTTTAAAAAGTTCTTAGAAATAAATACCTTGAAGGAGCCAGTCACATGCTCGCCATAGAAATCATCCATGACCAGAACGGTGGTCAGTTGCAGTTGACCCAACGCCCCATGCCACCCCAGCCCATGGCAGGCAAAGTCCTGATCAGGATTGCTCACGCAGGTATCAACCGCGCCGATATCATGCAACGCCAGGGCAGATATCCCCCGCCTCCCGGTACCACCGACATTCCAGGTCTCGAAGTTGCAGGTACCGTCGTGGCAACCGGATCTGAAGTAGCCTGGCCAAAACCAGGCACACAGGTCTGTGCCCTGCTGGCAGGCGGAGGCTATGCCCAGTTCTGTACCGTGGACGCCAGCCAGTGCCTGCCGGTCATGGGCGGTATGTCACTGGCGACAGCCGCTGCCCTGCCCGAGGCACTGATCACCGTCTGGCATAATGTCTTTGAACGTGGCCAGTTACAGGCAGGTGAAACCCTGCTGGTTCACGGTGGCTCCAGCGGTATTGGCGTGATGGCCATGCAGATGGCTAAAATGGCGGGAGCTCGGATAGTCGTCACCGCAGGTAGCCAGGAAAAATGTGATTTCTGTCGGCAACAGGGAGCTGATCTGGCGATTAACTATCACGAAGAGGACTTTGTCGAAGTCGTTGCTGACTATACCCATCGTGCCGGCGTCAACATCATTCTGGATATGGTGGGTGGAGACTATCTTGAGCGCAATATCCGCTGCCTGTCCGAAGAAGGCCGACTGGTACAGATCGCCGTGCAGCATGGAAGCCGAGTGACTTTCAATTACCTGCCCGTCATAAGTAAAAGACTGAGCCTGACAGGTTCAACCCTGAGGAACCGGCCCGTAGCTGCCAAGGCCGCCATGATCAGCGAGGTCATCACGCGCTTCGGCGCTGATATCGGTCAGGGCATACAGCCCCATATCCACGCCAGCTTCCCAATGGCACAAGCCGCTGAGGCTCATGCCATGATGGAAAGTTCAGTGCACAGGGGCAAGCTGGTACTGGATATACCTGAATGACGATGGAGACTATTTGAGTCCCAGTACATCCTGCATGTCATAAAGACCTGCAGGTTTGTCGACCAGCCACTTGGCTGCCAGAATGGCACCGCGGGCAAAAGTCAGGCGACTGGATGCCTTGTGAGTAATCTCAAGACGCTCACCTTCCGCGGCAAACATGACCGTATGTTCACCCACAATGTCACCTGCCCTCACACTGGAAAAACCAATGGTGCCCTGCTGGCGCTCAGCACCGATACCCTCGCGACCATAAACTGCCGAGGACGAGAGATCAATCCCAAGTTCCTCCGCAATCACCTCACCCATTCTCAACGCCGTACCCGAAGGGGCATCCAGCTTATGGCGGTGGTGCGCTTCAATGATTTCGATATCCGTATACTCACCAATGATACGGGCAGTCATCTGCAACAGCTTCAGCGTCAGGTTAACGCCCACACTCATATTGGGCGCAAAGACTACCGGAATTCGCCGGGAAGCATCCAGTATCATCTCTTTCTGGTCAGGGGTAAATCCTGTGGGCCCCAGCACAATCGGCTTGCCAGCACGCAGACACATATCCAGATGCGAGATGGCAGGCAGGGCATGGGTAAACTCGACCAGAACATCAATGTCATGCATACCCGCCGCAAGATCATCACTGATCAGGACGCCCAGCGTTGACAGCCCGGAAACCTCACCCGCATCCCTCCCCAATACGGCTGAACCAGGACGGTCTACCGCCAGGGTAAGCGTGGCACGGGGATCCTGATGGCAGATATGCACCAGACTGCTGCCCATTCTGCCGCGAATGCCTGTCACACCCACCCGTACAGGGTTATCACAGTTCATCAGATCGATCATGGATTACAGCCCCAGCTTGTCGAAAAACTTTTTCACACCATCAAGAAAACCATGGGCCTGCGGACTGTGACGGCTGCCCCCCCCACTGAGTGAGGCATCCAGCTGCTTGATAAGCTCAATCTGCTCGTCATCCAGACGCACTGGCGTTTCGATGCGCACCTTGCAGAACAGATCACCAGCATTGCCACCGCGCACTGGCTTAACACCCTTGTTACGCAGACGGAACTGCTGACCGGTCTGGGTTTCCGCCGGGATCTTCAGTACGACCTTGCCATCCAGAGTGGGTACATCGAGCTCCCCGCCAAGACAGGCCTTGGGAAAGCTGATCGGTACCTCGCAATAAAGATTGGCACCATCGCGGGTGAAAATCTCATGTTCCTTGACGCTGATCTGGACATAGAGATCGCCGGTAGGACCACCACCCTCACCTGCCTCGCCTTCACCAGCCAGACGGATGCGGTCATTATTGTCGACACCTGCCGGAATCCTGACCGAGAGTGTCTTGGTTTCCTGTACCCGCCCCTGACCATGACAGTCATCGCAGGGATCCTTGATCTGCTTGCCGGTACCACGACAACTGGGACAGGTCTGCTGGACAGAAAAGAAACCCTGCTGCAGACGCACCACACCACTACCCTGACAGGCGTCACAGTTGACCGGCGTAGTACCCTTCTTCGCACCAGTGCTGTTACAGGTATTACAACCGACCCAGGTAGGTATGCGAATCTTGACTTCGGTACCTGCAACCGCATCTTCAAGTGTCAGTTCGAGGTTATAGCGAAGATCGGAACCGCGCTGGGCACGGGAACCACCCGGACCACGCCTGCGTTGCCCACCGCCCCCGAACATGTCCCCGAAAACTTCGCTGAAAATGTCACCAAAGTTTTCGGCGCCAAAGCCCTGACCCGCTCCCCCCCCCATGGAAGGATCGACACCGGCGTGGCCAAACTGGTCGTAGGCAGACAGTTTGCGCGCATCAGACAGCACATCGTAGGCTTCCTTGACCTGCTTGAACTGTTCTTCCGCCGCCGGATTGTCCGCGTTCCGATCCGGATGGTATTTCATCGCAAGGCGCCGGAACGCCTTCTTGATATCTGCTTCACTGGCGTTGCGGGCAACACCCAGTAGTTCATAATAATCTTGTTTGGCCATGCAGCAAGGCCGTCAGCTTGCGCTGACGGCTTCAGTCAGGTTGATAGGAAGGTTGAAGAGCAAAACAACCCGCATCAGTGCTTGTGATGATCCTTGACTTCCTCAAACTCGGCATCCATCGCATCATCACCCGCACCTGACGCATGATGGGCTTCATCCGCATCATCGCCACCCTGCTGGGCATACAGCTGCTCGGCCAGTTTGCCAGAAAGCTCGGTCAGTTCATTGGTTCTGCGTTCAATCAGATCCTTGTCATCCGTCTTCATGGCATCTTTCAGCTGGCTGACAGCTTCCTCGATGCGTGCGCGGTCAGCACCCGGCACTTTCTCGCCCAGTTCAGCCAGGCTCTTGCTGGTAGCATGCAGCATGGAATCTGCATGATTACGCGCAGAGACCAGTTCACGGGTACGACGGTCTTCATCCGCATGCAGTTCAGCATCCTGCACCATGCGCTTGATCTCGTCATCGGAAAGACCACTGGAAGCACGGATCACGATGGACTGCTGCTTGCCGGAAGCCTTGTCCTTGGCAGAGACATTGAGAATACCATTGGCATCAATGTCAAAAGTCACTTCTACCTGAGGTACACCACGTGGTGCTGGCGGAATATCCGACAGGTCAAAACGACCCAGCGATTTGTTGTCACGCGCCATCTCACGCTCACCCTGCAGCACATGGATGGTGACGGCGGTCTGGTTGTCTTCCGCAGTAGAGAACACCTGATTTGCCTTGGTAGGGATCGTCGTGTTCTTTTCGATCAGCTTGGTCATGACGCCACCCAGGGTTTCAATACCCAGAGAAAGCGGTGTCACGTCCAGCAGCAGAACGTCCTTGACCTGACCACCCAGAACGCCAGCCTGAATGGCAGCGCCTACGGCAACAGCTTCATCGGCATTGACATCCTTGCGTGGTTCACGGGCAAAGATATCCTTGACGAAATCCTGCACCTTGGGCATACGGGTCTGACCACCCACCAGAATCACTTCGCTGATGTCGCCAGCCTTGAGTCCTGCATCCTTCAGCGCCGTCTCACAGGGACCACGGGTACGCAGAATCAGGTCTTCAACCAGTGACTCCAGCTTGGCACGGGTCAGCTTCAGGTTAAGATGCTTGGGACCTGTGGCATCTGCAGTGATGTAGGGCAGATTGACATCCGTCTGCTGACTGGATGAAAGCTCAATCTTGGCCTTTTCAGCGGTTTCCTTCAGGCGCTGCAGTGCCAGTGGATCATTGTGCAGGTCAATACCCTGTTCCTTGCGGAATTCGTCAGCGATAAAGTCGATGATGCGAAGGTCAAAATCCTCACCGCCCAGGAAGGTATCACCGTTAGTGGAAAGTACTTCAAACTGGTGTTCACCATCCACTTCAGCAATTTCAATGATGGAAACGTCAAACGTACCACCACCCAGGTCGTAGACAGCAATTTTCTGGTCGCCACGGCTCTTGTCCATACCATAAGCCAGAGCAGCTGCGGTAGGCTCATTGATGATGCGCTTGACATCCAGACCGGCGATACGGCCGGCATCCTTGGTGGCCTGACGCTGCGAATCATTGAAGTAGGCAGGTACAGTAATGACCGCTTCCGTGACTTCTTCACCCAGATACGCTTCCGCATCTTTCTTCAGCTTCATCAGCACGCGGGCAGAAATTTCAGGAGGCGCCATGCGTTTGCCGGAAACATCCACCCAGGCGTCACCATTATCAGCCCCTACGATCTTGTAAGGCACCATCTTGATGTCTTTCTGGACAACGTCATCCTTGAAACGGCGGCCGATCAGACGCTTGATGGCAAACAGGGTATTGGTAGGATTGGTGATAGCCTGACGCTTGGCCGACTGGCCAACGAGTACTTCATTGTCAGGAGCAAATGCAATGATGGAAGGCGTGGTACGGCCACCCTCAGAATTCTCAATAACACGCGGCTTGCCACCTTCAAGAATGGCGACACAGGAATTGGTAGTTCCAAGATCAATACCGATAATTTTAGACATATAAACTGGGCTCCAGATAAGTTAACTTGCTATGGAATGGGATATGTGGACAGAGCTTGAGATTTCAAGCCTGCTCGTCAATACGGGGGGCGTCATTCTGCTGCGCCTGAGCCACCACCACAAGTGCGGGACGCAGCAGACGCTCGTTCAGCAGATAGCCCTTCTGGAATACACGGATGACATGACCGTGAGCCATATCAGAAGAAGGCTCCATGGCCATAGCCTGGTGCTGCTCGGGATTGAAACGGTCACCAACAGGATTCAGTGTCTGTACACCAAACTTTTCCAGTACGGATAGCAGCTGGCGCAGCGTCAGTTCCGCCCCCTCTAGCAGCCTGGAAACATCCCCTGCATCACCTGATCCGGAAGCTGCCTGAATACCCAGCTCAAGGCTGTCAACCACTGCCAGCAGTTCTCTCGAGAACTTCTCAAGAGCAAACTTGTGAGCGTTCTGCAGATCTTTCTCGGTGCGTCTTCTGAGATTATCCATCTCGGCCTGCAGACGCACGAATTTTTCCCAGTTCTCGTCCGCGCGCTGATTGGCCGCATCCAATGCATCCTGACCAGCCGCTCCATGAGATGCTGAATCCTGTTGAGCCGCCAGCGCAAGCTCATCTTCTGACACTATCTCACTCTGTGTTTCGTTACTCATCATCAACCTTAAACAATTGGAAAACCCTCTTGTGAGGGCAAAAACATGCACCGTAGCAGCAGATGCAGCCTGACCAGTCCTTACATTGGGGACAGACTTCGCTGATTCAAGGCCAGCCCCAGCAATTTTGCCGTCACGTCCACCAGAGGAATAACGCGCTGGTACTGCATACGGGTAGGCCCTATGACACCAAGCACACCGACGACCCGGTCATTGACGGCATAGGATGAAGTCACAAGACTGCATTGCAGCAGTGGCTGAAAACCACTTTCCTCGCCAATCAGTATCTTGACGCCAGGCGACTCAAGACAGCGGTCCAGCAGACCCAGCATGTCTTCTTTCTGCTTGAAAGCTGCAAACAGCCCACGCAGGTGCTCCACATCAGCCAGTTCCGAAAAATCCATGAGATTGGTTTCGCCGCTCACCAGAAAGGGATGCTTGCGCCGGTCATTGATGCCCAGCGCAAGACCCGCAAGCTCTGCCGCCTGCCCAAGTTCACTATCCAGAACCTCGCGGGCACTGCGGAGATCATCCTCAATATAGCGCCGTAGCGCGGCAAGATCCTTGCCGACACAGATCTTGTTGAGAAAATTGGCAGCCGTCTGCAGTTCAGATGCAGAGTAGGCTCGCGGCACCTGCATGATGTGGTTGTGGACTTCCTGATCACTGGTCACCAGAATCACCAGAACACGGTGTTCGGAAAGTGCCAGAAACTCAATGTGACAGAGGGTCACAGATTCATTTCGTGGCATGGTGACCACACTTGCCATATGGGTGAGCTCTGACAGCAGTTTGGACGCGGTCTCAAAAATATCCTGAGGACTATCCTGAGTTTCCAGATCACTCCAAAGCTGATCCATGATCACCTGCTGCAACGGTTTGACTGTGAGCAGTGAATCCACGAAAAAACGGTAACCGCTCACCGTAGGAATGCGTCCGGCGGAGGTATGCGGCGCAGCAATCAGCCCCAGATCCTCAAGATCAGCCATGGCATTGCGAATGGTGGCAGCGCTCAGATTAAGCCCCGCATCCCGTGCAAGCGCCCTTGAGCCTACCGGCGTACCATCGCCGATATAGCGCTGTACCAGAACCTTCAGAAGAAACTGGGCTCGCTCATTAAGATCAGGCACATTAGACATGGCAGATACCAGATAAGGGGCGTGTCAGCACTCGACAGGGTTGACTGCTGATAGTAACAATGCAACGGTTCAGCGTCAATGAGCAGCCAGTTCTATTGAAGGCTTCATCTGTACGCGACGCGCTATCCCGCATAACAGGGTATAAGGAATGGTATCGGCCCAGCGGGCTACTTCCTCCACAGGCAAGCCATCGCCCCACAGGGTCACCACGGCACCTGGTCTGACATCAATGAGCCCGGTGACATTCACGGCAATCATATCCATGGAAACCCGTCCCATCAGCGTACAGCGCTGCCCCGACACCAGCACTGGCGCACCGGATGGCAACTGCCGGGGATAGCCATCACCATAACCAATAGCCGCTATCCCCATCAGCACCGGTTCCCGACAGACATAATCCCCCCCATAGCCCACACGATCACCTGCCTGCAACTGTTTGACTGCTATCAGGCGGGTTCGCAGTGTCATCACCGGGCGTAACCCGAGTGATTCAGCACTCATATGGGGAAAAGGAGAAACGCCATAGAGGGCAAGGCCTGGTCGCACCCATTCTGTATGCGCAGCGTGCCAGCCAAGAATTCCTGCTGAATTGGCAACACTACGTGCCGGATGCGATGAGACCCTCTGATGAAAAGCCTCCAGCTGCTGATGGGTAGCCAGATTGTCCATATCATCAGCACTGGCAAGGTGGGTCATGACTGCGGATGGCTGGACAACAGATACGCATGATGCCAGTCTCTGCCTGATCTGCTCAAATACCTCAGGCTCAATGCCGAGCCGGTGCATACCGGTATCCAGCTTGAGCCATACGCGCACCGGGCCTGCCAGCACCTGCTGCTCAAGAATATCCACCTGAAAAACATCATGAATCACAGGCTCCAGACCGGAACGCACCATCAGATGCAGTTCATGTGCTTCAACAAAACCCTGCAACACAACGACCGGGAGCCCGATACCCGCATCGCGAAGTATCAAACCCTCTTCAAGCCTCGCGACCGCAAAAGCATCAACACCACTGCCTGCAAGGGCGTGGGCCATGGTCACGGCATCATGACCATAAGCATTGGCCTTGATCACCGCCATGATCCGGGACTGGGGAGCCGCCAGCCTGATCAGTGCCAGATTGCTCTCAAGCGCCTGCAGATCCAGAAAAGCGGTAGCAGAGGAAACCATCAATAGTCATCGCCTCCGGCGTAAGTATCCATGGCATGATTTTCAAAACGCGTATATTGCCCAAGGAAGGTCAGCCTCACGGTACCAATAGGACCATTACGCTGCTTGGCAATGATGACCTCAGCAATACCCTTGTCAGGACTATCGGGATGATAGACCTCATCACGATAAATGAAGGTGATAATGTCAGCGTCCTGTTCAATCGAACCGGATTCACGCAGATCGGAAGGCACCGGTCTTTTGTTGGGGCGCTGCTCCAGATTACGGTTCAACTGCGAAAGGGCAATGACCGGGACGTGCATTTCCTTGGCCAGTACTTTCAGTGACCGGGAGATTTCGGAAATCTCGTTCACCCGGTTTTCACCGCCCGGCACCTGCATCAACTGCAGATAATCCAGCACCACCAGCCCCAGCTGCCCATGCTCGCGCGCCAGACGACGACAGCGGGCTCGCACTTCTGTGGGAGAAAGGCCTGGGGTATCGTCGATAAAAAGTTTGGTTTCATTGAGAATGGCAGTGGCCGACACCAGACGCGGCCATTCATCATCCTGCAATTTGCCAGTACGCACCCTGTGCTGGTCAATGCGCCCCAGTGAAGACATCATGCGCATGGCAAGCTGCTCTGCTGGCATTTCCATGCTGAATACCGCAACCGGCAGACGGTCACGGATAGCGACATGCTCAGCAATATTCATGGCAAAAGTCGTCTTGCCCATAGAGGGTCTGCCAGCCACGATAATCAGATCGGAAGGCTGCAGACCTGAGGTCATGTCATCAAGATCGGTAAATCCGGTGCTGGCGCCAGTAATATGGCCTTCCTGTTCTGAAAGCATGTTGATGCGATCAATGGCTTTTGAAAGCAGCGGCTTGATAGCCTGCAGGCCACTCTGGGACTTCTGCCGCTGGTCTGCAATCTCGAATACCTTCTGCTCAGCGTACTGTAGCATTTCGCTGACTGAACGGTCTTCTGGCTGGTAAACCACATCCGATATTTCAGTGCCCACATGAATGAGGCGCCGCTGGATGGACTTGTCACGCACAATCGAGGCATAAGCCCCGATATTGGCAGCGCTTGGGGTTTCCCGAGCAAGTACCGCAAGATAGGTCAGTCCCCCCGCTTCTTCAAGGTCAGGGTACTGCTCAGAGAGGGTCACCACATCAAATGGCTGCTGCCGGTCCGCCAGCTGGCGGATGGCACGAAAAATCTGCCGGTGTTCGTGGCGGTAGAAATCATCCTCCAGCAGAAGGTCAGCAACAGTATCCCAGGTCTGGTTATCGAGCAGCAGACCACCAAGCACTGCCTGCTCGGCTGGAATGGAGCTGGGAGGCACCCGCAGTGCATCCACCGCTGGATCAGCAGTAAGCATCCTGCGCTCTGGTGATGATCGGGTCTGACGCGCCATTATTCGCTCCTCTGCCTGAGAGCATCAATCAGCCGGGTACTGGAATAACCATCCAGAAAAGGCAGCACCTCCACACGCCCACCGCTGGTGGTCACCACATCATGTCCGGCAATCTGCCGTATATCCTTATAGTCTCCCCCCTTCACCAGAATATCCGGCACTATTGCTGCAATCATGTCAGCAGGGGTATCCTCATCAAAAGCCAGCACCCAGTCAACGCATGCCAGCGCAGCCAGCATGGTCATACGGAACGCCAGCGGATTGACCGGGCGGGACGGGCCTTTCAGCCGTGATACAGAGGCATCCGAATTGACCAGCACCAGCAGACGGTCACCCAGTTGCCGGGCCGCTTCCAGATACTGGATATGCCCCGGATGCAGCAGGTCAAAACAGCCATTGGTCAGCACGATACGCTCCCCCTGGGCTCGCAGCTGTGGCAGATGTCGCTGTAACGCATTGAGCGCAATGATACCTCTCTCGGGTGCCGGCGCCGGCATCAGGGCGCTGCGCAATTCATCAGCACTGACCGAAGCCGTGCCAAGTTTTGCCACCACGATGGCAGCAGCCCAGTTCGCCAGCTGTACCGCATGTGGCAGGGATTCCCCGGCAGCCAGCGCAGCAGCCGTGACGGCAATGACGGTGTCGCCTGCCCCTGTCACATCATAAACATCCCTGGCGTGGGCAGGCAGGTGCATGACCTCCTCGCCCGGCAACAGCAGCGTCATGCCCTTTTCGCCACGGGTCACCAGCAGGGCTCCCAGCTCATGCTGCTCCAGAAGCGCCCTTCCCTTCTGTACCAGCACCTCCAGATCAGCACAATTCCCGACAACAGCTTCCAGTTCAGCCAGATTGGGGGTCAGCAGCGAAGCGCCCGCATAGCGGGAAAAATCACGGGCTTTGGGATCCACCAGCACCGGAATGCCTGACTGCCGCGCCAATGCAAGCAGAGACGCCACTGGACCCAGCGTGCCTTTGGCATAATCCGAGAGGATCACAAGGTCAGCCTCGCCCAGTGCCTGCCGGTAAGCCGCCAGTAGCGGAGCTTCAGGCATATCAAGCAGCGAGGCTTCAAAATCCAGACGGATCAGCTGCTGGTGGCGGCTCATCACCCGCAGCTTGGTGATCGTGGGCGCCGGCATACAGGACAGCGCCAGGCATCTGATGGAGGCCTGCGCCATCAGACGCCGCATGACGGCCCCCTGATCATCCTCCCCCAGATAACCCAGAACGCTCACCTGAACACCAAGGTGAGCCAGGTTAAGTGCGACATTGGCGGCACCTCCAAGCCTGGCCTCTTCCTGCTCTACAGCCACCACAGGCACCGGAGCTTCAGGCGATATCCGCCCGGTAGTCCCGTGCCAGTAGCGGTCCAGCATCAGGTCACCTACTACCAGTATGCGGGCCTGACTGAAATCGGGCACCCTCATGACCTGTCACCCGGCGTTAATCCCTCCCATGGAGCAAACAGGGATGGCGCAGGGACATTCACCAGCTCCAGAATACGGCCCACCGATTCGTCTACCAGTTCTCCCACCGTCTTGCTACGCCCATAAAAAGCTGGCATGGGTGGAAATACGATGCCGCCCATCTCAGTCACCAGTCCCATGTTGCGGATATGCGCCAGATTGAGCGGTGTTTCACGTGGCATGATTAAAAGTCGTCTGCGCTCCTTGAGCGTAACATCAGCTGCCCGGGTAAGGAGATTGTCAGAAAGGCCGTGTGCGATCGCTGCGAGCGTTCTCATGGAGCAGGGCGCGACAATCATGGCATCCGTGCGGAATGCGCCACTGGCAATGGAAGCGCCGACATTACTGATGTCATGCACCACATCAGCCAGCGCATGCAGCTCCCGGCGCTTCATGCCAAGTTCATGCTGGATATTCAGGGCTCCAGCATCGGATATAACAACGTGAGTTTCCCAATCCGCCACATCGCGCATGATTTCGAGCAGGCGCAATCCGTAAATGGCCCCAGTAGCACCCGTCATACCAAGCACAAGGCGTTTCTTCTGCTGCGCTACCAGGCTCATGGCTGCACCACCCTGTCTTCGGACAACATGTCATCAGCAGCATCCACCAGTGCTGCCATCATGGCAGGATGACTGGCAACATGCCCCCCCTCGGGAACATCCACCAGTCTGGACCCAGGCAGGGCCTGATGCAGCAGCCACGCGGACTCCATGGGACACACCATATCCTGCCGCCCATGGATCAGCGTGACCGGTATACCCTGCAAGCGGTGACAGTGATCAAGAATCTGGTTTTCCTCGATGAAATAGCGGTGCATGGCATAATGCAGTTCAATACGGATCTGGGCCAGCGCAGCGGCTTCACTGGCCTGCGCCTGCGCAGCATCAAACTGGGGCCCCAGCGTCACGCGCCCCCCCCATGTCAGCCAGGCCCTCAAGGCACGGCGGCTTGCCAGTTCATCTGAGCCCATCAGTCGCTGATACAGCGCTTCCAGCAATCGCTCACCTTCCAGCGCAGGATCATCCACACCCTCCAGCATCGTGCACCAGTCCTCAGGATAGATGCGCCGAACACCATCAGGCCCCATAAACCAGTCGATATCGCGTTGCCGCGCCAAGAAACTGCCACGCAGGATGAGCCCCCTGACATATTCGGGATGACGTTGGGCATAAAGCAGGGCAAGGGTTGCCCCCCAGGATCCACCAGAAAGCAGCCAGCTGCCAATCCCCAGTCTCTGGCGCAGCATTTCCATGTCGCTCAGCAGATGCGCCGTATCATTGGCTTCAAGACAGCCTGAAGGCTCAGACAGACCTGCACCGCGCTGATCCAGCAACAGGATGCGATAACGCTCAGGATGATAAAAAGAACGGTGATAAGGCTTCGTACCACTACCTGGCCCACCATGGAGAAAAAGTACGGGAATACCGTCAGGATGGCCGGACTCCTCGACATACAGGCAGTGGCCGTCACCTGTATCCAGATGATGGATAAGGTAGGGATCAATCGGAGGGTAGAGTTGCGACATATGAACGGCAGCCTCATGCGGATGGCTGCATAGACTAGCAAAAAAGGGGGAAGCATGCTTCCCCCTTTTCCTATCTGTTTTAACCCTCTTGCGGGCTGGCAGATATTTTAGAAGCCAATACCCAGATAGGCACCTGCTTCCAGATAGTTGGTGTTGGTGGAATGCAACATACCGTCAGCTGAAGTGTAGCCGACATCACTACCAGTAAACTGGTAACGGAAATCAGCACCGGCATAAATGTCTTTCCAGAGGCGGTATTCCGCACCCGTACCGATCTGCAGACCCGGGTTAAGTACGGTAACACCGCTGGAGGGAGGAGAAATGACATTCAGACCCAGACCGAAAGGAATGATCCATGGACGGAAATCGCCGAGACCGGTGTACTTGATCTTGGGAGATGCGGTCAGGGTAAACATGGTGACCTGGGCGCGCATTGGAATGCCAGTAAAAGTTGAGACAAACGAATTGTAGGTAGAGCCGAAATTCTTGTAATCAAACATGATTTCGCCATCAACCGCAATGTCCTGAGCCAGGCCCCAGGCATCATTGGTCAGACGATGATCCAGACCGGCACCTACATACCAGCCATCCTTGTTCTGAGCCTGGGTGGTAGGGCCCGCAAAGGGATCACCACCTGCTGCCAGAAGTTCATGGTGACGGTTGTGCTCCATACGCGGATAACCACCGCGGAAGAAAATCATGTCATTCTTGGCATCTTCTTCTTTTTCCAGCACGGCCACTTTCTTGCTGGTTTCAACCTGCTGCGCCTGGAGCTGCTGGGTCTGGGTCTTTTCAGACTGTTCCTGAGCCTGGCTCTGCGCCAGTTCAGCACGCAGCGCTTTCATCTCGTCTTCCATCATCTGCAGGCGACGCTCCAGAGAGGCTTCAGCAGCAGCATGGGCATCGGTATGATGGTGGTGATGATGGGTGGTCGTGGATGCTGCGTTAGCAAGCTGCGGCGCAAGGGCGGCCATGGCAAGCAGACCGGCTACACCGCTCGTGGTCATGTGTTTCTTCATGTGGTGGTCTCTCCAGGTAAATGGTTTTTCTTGTTCTGCGTTGCGCAGTAACAACAGCGTGTTGCGCACGTGTGGATGATGCTATCAGAAAACATCCTGCATCACAAACAGCTTGTTTCACAAAAAAACACATACTGAAACCATGGAATATAGGCCGCATCGCGACACTGTGTAGCCTGCGGTTTTGGTTTATAATAGCTGGTTAAGATTAACCTTGCCCATATGAACTCCGAGGGACTCCATGGCCATCAAGAACCGTCTACACCGCAGTGAACTTGCCGTACCCGGCAGCAACAAGCGCATGCTGGAAAAAGCACCCTCTGCCGGTGCAGATATTGTGTTTCTGGATCTTGAAGATGCCGTAGCTCCAGATGACAAGGCCCAGGCCAGAATCAACATCATTGAGGCACTGCAACAGTACGACTGGAGTGCCTGCGCCGTTTCCATCCGCATGAATGGACTGGACACCCACTATGCCTACCGTGACCTGGTGGATATCGTAGAAACCTGCGGAGACAAGCTTGATACCATTCTGATCCCCAAGGTTGGCAGCGCTGCCGATGTCTATTTCGTTGCCACCATGCTGTCGCAGATTGAAGAAGCCAAGGGCTGGAAACCCATCAACATTCATGTCCTGATTGAAACCGCCATGGGCATGGCCAATGTGGAAGAAATTGCCCGCTGTTGCCCCGAACGCATGGAAGCCATGGTATTTGGCGTAGCAGACTATGCTGCATCGGTACGCGCCCGCACCACCAATATCGGCGGCGCCAATCCTGATTACGCCATGCTCACGGACGCCGATGCAGCCGGCATGCGCCACATCCACTGGGGGGACCAATGGCACTTTGCCATTTCACGCATGGTTGCTGCCTGCCGCGCTTATGGCCTGCGCCCGATTGATGGCCCCTTTGGTGACTTCTCCGATCCAGAGGGTTTTCTTGCATGTGCCCGTCGCGCAGCGGCTCTTGGCTGTGAAGGCAAATGGGCCATCCACCCCTCACAGATTGAACTGGCCAATCAGGTTTTCACCCCGACAGAAAAGGAAGTCAGTCGTGCCTACCGGATTCTTGAATCGATGGAGCAGGCCGCGCGGGAGGGTAAAGGTGCCGTTTCTCTCGACGGCCGCCTGATTGATGCCGCATCCATCCGTATGGCTGAAAATGTGGTAAGACAGGTCAAGCAGATAGAATCACGCTCAGCCAAGTAATTTTTCTGGAGTAAACCCTAGTGAATATACATGAATACCAGGCCAAGGAACTGCTGAAATCCTATGGTGTCCCCGTACCCCAGGGTGCAGTGGCCTTCTCGGACAGCCAGGCTGTCGCTGCCGCCGAGCAGATCGGAGGCGAGCGCTGGGTGGTCAAAGCCCAGATCCATGCTGGCGGCCGCGGCAAAGCCGGCGGCGTGAAAGTTGTATCCTCGCTGGACGAAGTCCGTCATCATGCTGACGAACTGCTGGGCAAACGCCTCGTGACTCACCAGACCGGCCCTGAAGGCTCCCTGGTACAGCGCCTCTGGATTGAACAGGCCAGCCAGATTCACAAGGAATATTACCTTGGTTTTGTCATTGACCGGGGCACCCAGCGCATTACCATGATCGCCTCATCCGAGGGCGGCATGGATATCGAGGAGGTCAACAGCCAGTTCCCCGAAAAAGTCATCAAGGAGAGCATCGATCCCTCCATAGGCCTGCGCGACTTCCAGTGCCGCAAGGTTTGTGCAGCTATCGGCCTGAAAGGCAAGCTGATGAATCAGGCAGTGAAACTGATGAAATCAGTTTATCGCTGCTTCCGGGACCGTGATGCTCTGATGGCCGAAATCAATCCGCTGGCAGTCGTCAATGACCAGACGCTGATGGCACTGGACGCCAAGATAGGCTTTGATGACAACGGCCTGTATCGCCAGCCCCAGGTCAATGAAATGCGTGACCTTGACGAAGAAGATCCCAAGGAAGTCGAGGCATCTGGACACGGGCTCAATTACATTGCTCTTGATGGCAATATTGGCTGCATCGTCAATGGCGCAGGACTGGCCATGGCCACGATGGACGCCATCACCCTGCATGGCGGCAGACCCGCCAATTTCCTTGATGTTGGTGGTGGCGCATCTCCGGAAAAAGTGACCAATGCCTGCCGTATCGTGCTGGAAGATCCTAACGTCAAAACCATACTGGTCAATATCTTTGCCGGTATCAACCGCTGCGACTGGATTGCCAAAGGACTGATTCAGGCATGCCAGAGCCTTGATATCAAAGCGCCAGTAGTCGTTCGCCTGGCAGGCACCAATGTCGAGGAAGGCCGAAAGATTCTGGCGGAATCCGGCCTGACCTTCATCACTGCAGACAATCTGGATGATGCTGCCGCCAAGGCCGTGGCCACAGTCAAAGGATAACCATAACCATGAGCGTTTTCGTAAACAAGCAATCTCGCGTTATTTTTCAGGGCTTTACTGGCGAACATGCCACTTTTCACGCTCAGGACGCCATCCAGATAGGAACACAGGTCGTAGGCGGCGTCACGCCAGGCAAGGGGGGGACCCTCCACATGGGTCTACCCGTTTTTGACACCGTATCCGAGGCTGTCCGTGAAACTGGCGCTGATGTGTCCGCGGTTTTTGTACCACCCGCTTTTTCAGCAGATGCCATCATGGAAGCCATTGATGCCGGCGTCAAAGTCATTGTCACCATCGCTGACGGTATACCGGTACAGGACATGATCAGGGTGCAGCGCTATCGTCAGGGCAGAGACTGCATCCTGATTGGCCCCAATACACCAGGCATCATTACGCCGGAAGCCTGCAAGGTAGGCATCATGCCTTCGCATATTTACCGCAAAGGCAATGTAGGCATAGTATCCCGTTCAGGCACACTGAACTATGAAGCTACAGAACAGATGGACGCACTCGGCCTCGGCATTACGACCTCAGTGGGTATTGGCGGCGATCCGGTCAATGGCACTGATTTTGTCACAGTACTGCGCGCTTTCGAGGAAGATCCCGAAACGGAGGCTGTCGTCATGATCGGTGAAATTGGCGGCCCCCAGGAAGTTGCAGCCGCACGCTGGGCCAGCGAAAACATGAAAAAACCTGTGATCGGCTTCGTAGCTGGCATCTCCGCGCCCGCCGGTCGGCGCATGGGTCATGCTGGCGCCATTATTTCTGGTGAGTCAGATACAGCCAATGCAAAAATGGATGCCATGGAAGCTCTCGGACTCTATGTTGCAAGAAATCCAGCCCAGATAGGCGCCACAGTACTACGCGCACTCAGGGAAAATGGTATCCAGCACTAACAGGTCATGACCTAGTCGGCGGCCAGACGGGACAGGGCATCAGCCTGCGCCCCAAGTTTTGCCGCCGACCACAGCCCCACCCGCCGGTGGTTGCGGTAAGGCTGCCAGAATTCAGCATCTACGCGCCCTTCCGCTGATGGCACGCGGTAAACCGCAATCACATAACCCTCTGGATGGGCTTCTACCCAGCTGAGCAACTGGCTCATATCCTGCAGCACTTCAACAGGCTGCTTCAACCTGCCAAGCCAGGTATATTCACCCCGATATTTCTTCCAGCTGGCAACAGGGCTGCCGTTAGCTTCCAGCGCCCTTATCCGCTCCGCCATCGGCATCAGGTCATAGGATTCGTAATAAACCTGGGCAAAAACCATATGCACCAGCACTGACAGAGCCACCATCAGCATGGCAAGCCCAGCGCTGGCATCAAGCACTCTTGCGGGACGCCACCACCAAAGCGTGACTGCGAATGCCAGCAGTGTCAGCACAGCAGCCAGTGGAATTTCACTGAGATAGGCGGGCAACCATGCAGGCACTCCCTGTATCTGCTCCGCAAAAGGCACCAACAGCATCAGGAGAGCAGCCAGAGCGAACACAGCCCCAGGAAGCCAGGTATCATGATCGCGTACCCCTGCATTATCGCTTGCCAGCAGTCGCGCACCAGCCAGACACAACAGGGGTAGTGCCGGCAAAAGATGATGCAGCCCACTGACAGGCAGCAGACATAACACCAGCACGGGAATGGCAACTGCAATCAGGCAGATACGCAACCCGGCGTCAATTCTATGGATATTGCCGAGAGATCGCCATAAAGGAGGCCAGCAACTCCACGGTAATCCCAGCATGACCAGCCAGATCGCAAAACTGAGTGCATGACCCGACCTGCCCTGCAACGCATACCAGCGCCCAAGCCATAATGATCCGCCATTCATGTCCAGATACCTGGCATCCTGCATCAGGCACCAGACGCCCAGGGGAAGCACGGCAACCATCAGCAGTAGCAATGCCGCAAGAAAGAAGCGCCACCAGCAGCGTCCGGAACGGTGTCCCGACCATGTGCTTGCCGAAAAGAGTACGGGCAGTATCCACAGCATAAACTCTGGTACGGAATACAGCATCCCCGCAATACAGCCTGCCAACCACCAGAGCCATGCCCCCCAACCACCACGACGCGAGGCTTGCAGAATGCCTGTCAGTGCCGTCAGAACAGAGGCCACCAGCCACATATCCTCAAGTACGAGAGTAGACCAGAATCCCCAGACAGGAGATCCAAGCAGCAGCCAGGGCGCAAACCTGCCCAGTCTTGGCCGGGATGGCCATAATGCATCGCCAAGACGGATTGTCAGAAACAGACAGAGTAGCGCCAGAAGGGGGCCTGGAACACGCGGCCACCAGTCGTTAACCCCAAAGAGAGTCCAGCCCGCACCAATCAGCCAGCCGAAAAGAGGGGGATATCCGGTCTGCACCTCATGATGATTCCATATGTCCCAGGCCATACTGACCAGGCGGGTCTCATCGACTGGAAGCAACGGGCGGCAGAAAAAAGCCACTGCCACCCAAGCCAGCCAGATGGCAATGAAATTACGCGGATTGTAGAGGAAGTTCAACGCTCGTTATCCAGGTGCTCCAGCACTTCCGGATTAAACGCACGGCTTTGCAGCCACATGACGCCCATCATATCGACGATACCAACCTTGAGCCTTTGCCAGGTTCCATACTTGGAAACCCCTCGGGTTCTCGGGCGATGATTGACCTCAACGGACACGACCACGGCGCCAGCGCGTTGCGCCAAGGCAGGAAGAAACCTGTGCATATGATCAAAATAAGGCAGCCTCAGGAAAAGCTCGCGCGAGAACACCTTGAGCCCACATCCCGTATCTGGCGTATCATCACCCAGCAGTCTGGCTCTGACTGCATTGGCAACACGGGAAGAAAAACGGCGCCACTCACTGTCCTGACGCTTCTTCCGGTAACCTGCCACCATGCCGGACTGGGCATGCGCCAGAGGCAGGAGATGCAGTGCCTCAAGCAGCCTGGGTATATCAGCCGGATCATTCTGTCCATCGCCATCCAGCGTTGCAATCCAGGCACCTCGTGCCGCCCTGACACCCGTAGCCAGCGCCGTACTCTGACCACTGCACTGGCGATGCTCGATCACACGCAGCCCCGGCGTCTGACGCAGAAGCTCCTTGAGCGCGGCAAGCGTTCCATCGGTACTGCCGTCATCCACATAAATGATTTCAAAATCTTCGGTACCTGAAAGCGCCGCATTGATCTCATCAATCAGGGGCCTGAGATTCTCAACCTCGTTATGAACCGGTACTACCACAGATAAATACATTGATTCTCATCCTGCCTTAAAAAGATCCGGTATACGATACCGATGACTCACCACTGGTCACAACACCAAGATCGAACACAGCTTCCCCATGCTCTTTCAGCAATGCCACTGCCGCATCAGCTTCCCCCTCGCCCACAATGACGACCATGCCAATGCCACAATTGAAGGTACGCAGCATTTCAGCATCGGCAATGGCCCCCTCATACTGCAACCACCTGAACAGCGCCGGTCGCTGCCAGCCATCAAGGGTGATAGCGGCATGACAGCCGGGTGGAAGGACACGTGGAAGGTTTTCACTGATGCCGCCACCAGTGATATGGGCAAATGCATGCACTTCACATCGCTGCATAAGCGCCAGCAGCGACCGGACATAGATACGGGTGGGCATCATCAGCGCATCCAGAAGCACCTCACCCTCACTACCGAAAGCATCCAGAAGACCAACCCCGCTTTGCCCGACAATTTTTCTGATCAGGGAATAGCCATTGGAATGGGCACCTGATGATGCCAGACCGAGAATACGATCCCCGACCCCCACTCTGCTACCATCCAGCATCCGTGATTTCTCAACCACACCCACACAGAATCCTGCGAGGTCATAGTCACCAGACTCATACATGCCGGGCATTTCCGCCGTTTCGCCACCCACCAGGGCGCAACCCGCAAGCTGGCAGCCTTCAGCAATGCCCTTGACCACTGAGGCCGCCACATCAACATCCAGATGGCCAGTGGCATAGTAATCAAGGAAAAAGAGCGGCTCAGCACCCTGCACGACAATATCATTGACACACATGGCAACAAGATCAATCCCGACGCCATCGTGCCGGCCACTGTCAATCGCAAGCCTCAGCTTGGTGCCCACGCCATCGGTGCCGGCCACCAGTACCGGCTGGCGGTAGCGGTCTACAGGCAACTCAAATAATGATCCAAAGCCCCCAAGCCCTCCCAGCACACCTGGACGCGAAGTCATCTTCGCGTATGGCTTGATTCTTTCCACCAGCGTGTTGCCGGCAACAATATCAACACCTGCACTCTTGTAGTCAAGAGGCTTTCTGCTATCCGAGGACGTCATCCCAACTCCCATAATTGACGATGGCCAAAAGCACTAGATTCCCATATTGCCCAATGCCACCATCAGATCGTTAAGAATACCGGTAATTCTTGGATGGGCAATTTCAAACTGGGTAATGGCGTCAGCAGTTTCCTGAACGAGGCTGTGATGATGTACCTCACTTTCAGGATCTTCCAGTCTGCGCTCAAGCGCCGTAACCAGAGATTCGAGGCGCTCGCGTGCCGCATGATCAGCGACTTCCAGTTGCCCAATCTGCTGCTTCAATGCAGCCAGTGTCTGGTGAATGGTCTGTGTCATATTAAGTCCCTTGTATCCCTGTGAAACCAGCATCACTAAACAGAAAAACGGCTGCCCTGACTTTCAGTGACAGCCGTTTGACCTCGCCTGTTTACCGCCCAGCTCTTCTGGCGCTGGCAAAGTTCGCTACCAGCGCCAGGCAGGGCGGTCTGCAGATTACTTGGCAGGTGCTTCCAGATCGCCTGCAGGTACCGTACCATCTGAACGACCCTTCAGGTAGGTATAGAGCGAGTCGATACCGTCAGCAACTTTCTTGTTGGCGCTATAAGGAGGCATGGCATTGCGACCATTCAGCACGGTCGTCACAAACTGCTCCTTAGTCAGATTCTTGAGAGAATTCAGAAGATTGGGAAATGCTGCAGAGCCTTCACCGGTAGCGCCATGACAAGTCTCGCAACGTTCACGCTTGTACAGCTTGGAACCAGCATAAGTAGCCTCATCAACAGCAGCAGAGGCAGAACCAGCGGCAAAGCTCAACAGAAGGGCGGTGGTTACACCCAGTACGCGAGCATTCAGGTAAGAAATCATAGACAGTCTCCAGATTAAGATACTTGTTTTTGGTATTCGGGACCTGCTCACCGCTCAACCTCGGGCACGTCCAAGTCGGGATTATAACATCTGGATGACGAATACGTATGATCCGCAGCAAGCATTGCCACGCACAAGCAACCCGACAAAAAAAGTCAACAAAAAAAAACTTCGTTGTATTAATCACCATTTGACGCTAAAATATCGTCAAGAATAACCTGATCTTCTGACATTTTTAGCAGGTATACCATCTTATGCAAGAACAGCCCGCCATGGAACGGTCCGCCTACTTCATACAGGTTCCCTCAGAGATGCTGAACGCCATTCTGGGCGTCATTCCGGCATCAGCAGATATTCATGTTGTTGCCCCCGGAAGATCCATCTGGCAAATGGCAAGTGACATCATCAGTATGCACCCATCACTTGGCGCAGTGCACATATTTGATCAAAGTGGACACAAACCACTGCGATTCGGCTCAATACTGCTGCCAGTCAAGGCCAGCGGCTGCCTGAAAAATGCCCTCAGAAGCAACTGCATGTGGAGCGACCTTCCTCAACCGCGATAAAGGCGCCCTCTCTGCAGATCATCAACTGTCGCCACCCGATAAGCCCACGCCACGCGCAGACAGCAACTCTTCCAGCAACTGATCGCAAAGCGCTTTTCTCTGCTCAAGAAACTTGATAACCCGCAACTGCTCTGACTGTGGTAACTGGCAAAACAGAAGATTAAGACGCTTCAGGAGCGCAGGATCATCAGACATGGCGCCATCTTCAGGCTGGAACTCGCCCCCCTCAATCTCATGTGGCAATCCCTTGCCAGTTTCCAGCCAGAAGCGGCTACAGCCAAGTGCTCTTGCAATACCACCTGAAAAGCGCGAGCGTTTGGCATCCCTGACAATCAGCGCACTGAGATTGGCCCGATCAAGATCGGGAACGCGACGCAGGAGTTCAGACTGGGTCCAGCCTTTCTCATCCAGCATTTGTTTAATTCGACCACCTAGGTTCATTTAAACCCAACTCCTTGAATATAAAACCAGAATTAATATAAGGCCAGCGCATACCCATTACAAGTACTCATGCAAAACCGGAGGGAAGCAGAACATTCATGCGCCATTAGTAATGGCAGAAAGAAACCCGTTGAGTGTGCAATTCCCGAGCCGAGCCCGGACAATGTCAATTTATCACAAAATAAGTGACTTTCAATATAAAAGTCAATGGCCACGATCAATGTTGAGGGCGCACCAGACAGCTCATTCGAGCATGCTGCAGCACATCGCACAGATGCGCCGCATCAGAACGGCTCAGATGATCAAAACTGGCAACATAGGTTTGAAGGCGTCGACTGCGACCGCCTACCGTCATTGAACTGACATCACCATCTTTTCCCCTGAGTACCGCAGGCGCAAGCTTCTGCGCCTGCTGAAGATGCTGGCGCGCCAGTGATTCATGCTGGAAAAATCCCAACTGGACACGCCATAGTCTTTTTTCGTGTGCTTCAGGCTGTGATTTTTTCGTCCGCGCTGTCATACGTTCCTCTGAATGCGACACTGGAGCATCCCCCGCACCAGACACTATAGGCCCACCCCAGCGGTCAAAGCCGGAAAAATGAAGGGCACTGGGTCTGCCTTCTGCCTGGGCAAAACCATCCTCAAGCAGGCGACGCATATGGGCATCACGCTGTGCCCACGTATTCCCACCGAAAACCACACCAATCAGACGCGTACCATGCCGTCTGGCCGAAGCTACCAGATTGAATCCGGAGGCATTGACAAAACCGGTTTTGATGCCATCCGCTCCCTCAAAGTTTTCCAGCAGATGATTGTGATTATGGAAACTCTGGCCATGGTATTCAAAATGGTCTGTAGCAAAATAGCGGTAATATTGAGGAAAGTCGCGTAGCAATGCCCGACCAAGCCGGTACATATCCCAGGCGGTCGTGACCTGCTCAGGATCAGGCAATCCGGATGCATTACGGAAAAGGCTGTGATCCATCCCCAGTTCACGAGCCTTTGCTGTCATACGGGCAGCAAAAGCAGACTCGGACCCGGCAAGTCCTTCTGCAAGCGTAGTAGCAGCATCATTGGCCGAACGCGTTACCAGTGCCAGTATGCCCTGTTCAACGCTAATCGAATCTCCAGCCCTGAGTCCCATACGTGAAGGTGCGCGGGTTGCGGCATGATGCGAGGCGCGAAAATGGTCACCCAGACTGATCTGGCCATTTTGCAGCGCCTCAAACACCAGATAAAGCGTCATCATCTTGGTAAGTGATGCCGGATGACGCAGCGCCCGGGCATCCTGCTCGTAAAGCACCCGGTCACCTTCTACATCCACCACCAGTCCTGCGTAAGGACCCGCTTCAGCCGCTCCTGCAACACACAGCAGCAAACCCAGTACAGCAATCCAGAACCGTAATCCGGCCAACACCTGACTTATCCCCTTATCTCTGCTTCATGATACGTTCTTTTTCCCGCTGCCAGTCGCGGTCCTTCTCGCTCGCACGCTTGTCATGCAGTTTCTTGCCCCGTGCAAGACCAATTTCAAGCTTGGCCCGCCCCTGCTTCCAGTACATGGCGAGCGGAATCAGGGTATAACCCTTACGCTCGACATAACCAATCAGGCGGTTAAGCTGGTAACGATGCAGCAACAGCTTGCGTGTGCGTCTGTGATCAGGATGAACATGGGTTGATGCGGAAAGCAGTGCGGCAATATGCGCTCCCACAAGATAGGCCTCACCAGTCTTGATGATGCCATAACTTTCCTTGTGTTGCCCCTTGCCAGCGCGAAGACTCGTGACGGCCCATCCTTCCAGCACAAGACCAGCCTCTCTCCGCTCTTCAAG
>JBEBBU010000137.1:0-3123 GCA_041158225.1 Pseudomonadota bacterium
GCGAGCCGCTTCTTTTTCAGTTCTTCCATGAACTCGTCCGCATGTACCTCGACCTGTGTCTCACCACGACGGATCTGATGGTCGAGTTCGTCATACTCATCGAACAGTTTGGCGAAATGCCGGTTGGACAGTTTCAGTTCATGGATGCGCTCCCTGAACTCTGGCAGTTCATGAACGAGATCGTGCTTGTCACCTAACATGATGTTCCATCCTTTAATCAAGGTTACTTAAGAAAAACCACAGGAAGTATAGCAGAATATCGCCTGCCATCGCCTCGTTTCAGTGGTCTTCCACCCAGCGGTACCCCACCCCGACTTCAGTTCTCAGATACCTTGGACGAGCCGGATCAGACTCAATCTTGTGTCGCAAATGACGCATATAAATACGGAGATAATGCAGATCATCAATATGCTCTGGACCCCATATGGCATGAAGGATATGCCGGTGTGTCAGTACCCCGCCGGCATGATCAAGCAGTAGCGCCAGCAGACGGAACTCAATGGGGGTCAGATGCACGTCACAGCCATCTTTCACCACCCTGCGCCGGGCCAGATCAATCATCAGATGATCAAGCTGCACCATGTTGCGCTTCATATTGACGCTTTGCCTGCTCGCGCGCCGCAGCAGCGCATGGATACGGGCCTCCAGTTCCCCCATACCAAAGGGTTTGGAAAGATAGTCATCTGCGCCAGCATTCAGCGCTATGACCTTGTCTTTCTCTTCAGCACGTGCAGAGAGAACAAGCACAGGCGTATGACTGAAAGCCCTGAGCTGCATGATGATGGATATGCCATCCATATCAGGCAAACCCAGATCCAGTATGATGAGATCAGGCTGCCAGTCACCTATCCTGGCCCAGCCTTCAGCTCCACTGGTGGCTTCCATGACGTTCCACCCGCATCCTGCAAGGCAACGCTTCAGAATCCGTCTTGTCTGCCAGTCATCCTCAACCAGAAGAATTCGGGTATCGCCCTCACCCATCAGGTCCGCCATGCTCTGTCAGTATCTGTGGATAGGAAGGCAGGCCGATTACCGGTAATTTCAGGATAAAGTCACAGCCACCTCCCTCTGCCGCAGCGAGTACGATCGAGCCACCATGCGCTTCCATGATTGAACGGCAAAAGGCAAGCCCCAGCCCAACGCCAGTCAGCGAACTTTCACGTATCACACGGTGAAACATTTCAAACAGCTTTTCACGCTGGTCATCAGGAACCCCGGGGCCGGCATCAACTACGTGAAGTACCATGCTGTGTCCCTCCAGACCGGCATTGATGCCTATAGAAGTTTGCGCCGGTGTATATTTGATGGCGTTGTCCAGAAGGTTAATCAGTACCTGTTGAAGCAGTACCGCATCCACCTGTATTAGCGGCAGGTCTTCGGGTATATCCACCACGACCGCACGTCCTTCAAGTGGCAGCTTCAGTCGCGCCAGGGCGCCCTCCACTATTTCTTCAACCGTATTCCATTCCCGGTGAAGTACCAGAGCACCGGCTGTGAGTCGCGCCATATCCAGTATCCTTGTCATGAGATCTGTCATATGACTGGCTTCATCCTGAATGGCAGCGGCAAACTCATGACGCTCCATGGCAGTCAGGCGGTCATCCAGTTCTGCAAGAGTACTGGCAGCTCCCATGATCCGCGTAAGCGGTGTGCGCAGATCATGGGAGATAGCGCTTAACAGGCAGTTTCTCAGCGTTTCCGCTTCAGCCTGCAGGGAAGCCATGCGCGCCTGCTCCAGTAGAGACAGTCGCTCCAGAGACTGGCTTATCTGTAATCTCCATGCTTCAAATGCCCTGAAGGCCTCAGTATTCGCAGGCGGCATGATGAAATCAGGCGCCATGACCAGTATGCCCACCACACCGCAACCTCCCCGTAATACCGTGGAATGATGCGACGCTACATGGCCTGAAGACGCATAGTTTACGCAAGAGTCACCACCTGGGGAGCATATCCATTGATCGACATGCCCCTCGGCCTCATGTATCAGGCCTATGACTGCATGACTGTGAAACGCCTGCTGTATATGCCTTATTGCAATGCCTGCGAGATCTTCCCGGGTATGCGCTTTGGAGAGTGAGGAGGTAAGGCGACACAGCTGCGAAGCCCAGTGCTCCCTTTGCTCCGATATTTCCAGTTGCTCACGCAGTTCTTCGACCAGATTACTGGTGACATTGGCGACAATCAGCATGATGCCAAGCCCGGTCATATTTTTCAGATCGCTGATGGCAAGCGAAAAAATAGGCGGCGCATAAAAGAATGCAAATGCGGTAGCGCTTAACAGTGAAGCCAGCACTGAAGGCAGACGCCCGTAGGCAGATGCCACCAGAAAAACACCAAGCAGGTAAAGCAGAAGGATGCTGGAAATATCAAGCCATGCGCGAAATGGCCAGCTCGCCAGTGTGCAGATCACTGGCGCAAGCAGCCCCCAGAAACAGGCGGTTCCCCGCTTCAGCACAGAGCACAACTCCTTCTGGACAGCTTTCTCAGAAGTAACGCGCGTTGACCAGAAAATGTACGCCAATGGCTGCAAAATAGCCGAGCAGGATGACAGGCGACCACTTCATGTGATCAGCAAAACTGTAATATCCCCTGCTGATACCCAGCAGGCCAATGCCTGGCGCCGAACCAATGGCCAGCAGACTGCCCCCCACTCCGAGGGTTAGCGTCACCAGCAGCCATTGCCCCTCAGGAAGATCAGGTCGCATGGCCAGTACAGCAAACATCAGGGTGCCATTGTCGACAAATGCCGAGGATAGTCCAATCAGTATATTGGCCATGGTGGCGCTGTGCTGGGCGTATAGCCAGACGGAAACCTTGTCCAGATAGCCGATAAATGCCAGTCCCCCGATGCCAACCATCGCCCCGTAAAAGAATAGCAGCGTATCCCACTCCAGACGACCGATTTTTTCAAAGATGTCCAGCTGACCTTCGCGTCGCGCGGCCTCCTGCGATGATGGCAACGGTTTGCAGTGATCAGTCTTCATCAGGAAGTAAATGAAGAACTGCAGCAGTGACAGCCCCAGCATCATGCCGGCAGCGGGCGGAAGACCATAGATGGTTTCAAAGCCAACCGCCATGGCAATGGTGAGCGCAAACAGGAACAGTATCCTGCGTGTGCCGCGC
>JBEBBU010000138.1:0-8269 GCA_041158225.1 Pseudomonadota bacterium
TGCCAGTGCCAGCATCGCCAGGGTCAGTAGCGGATTGACCAGCCGACCCCAGAATGCCTGTTCCACTGCCAGTGATTGCTGGGCGTTTTCCGACATGTAGTTCTGGTAGCGTGACAGTTCAACGATGGACAGGTTTTCGGGTCTGACGACGAAAGCATTCAGCATGTCTGGCGACAGTACCGAATCCCAGTCCAGTGCCTCCATGTGTTTTGATGTGGCCGAGTCATGCCCGGGCGAGGTGCTGTTGATGTCTGACAGCATCCAGCGGTTACCATTATGCGTGGCTGTGCTGGCGTGCATGGCCATGAGCAGGTGACCGCTGTCGTCCAGTTCGTAGAGGCTGATGTCGCCAAGTCTGGATTTGCCGTGAATCCTGCGTACATTGACAAATCGGCTGCCATCCCTGATCCAGAAACCATAGCGGCTCTGGGAGCTGATCTGGTGTTTCATGGCCATGGACTTGATGGCCTGTGCCCGCTGTTCGGCTGCGGGTGCAACAAACTCGCCCATCAGCATCGACAGCAGGGCGACGATGAGGCCTCCAGTCATGGCTGCCTGGACAATGCGCGCTCTGGAACCGCCTGCCGTCTGGATGGCGACCAGTTCACTGTGGCTGGCCATGGCGCCGAGGGTCATGAGACTGCCGACCAGCGCTGATGGTGGAATCAGCTGGTAAAGGTTGTGGGGGGAGCTGAGAAGAAGATAAAGCATGATCTCCTTCAGCCCATAATTGCCGGTGCCCAGATCGCCCAGTTCATCGGCGAAGGTGAAGAAGTTCAGCAGTGATAGAAAGATGAAGGCGGCAAAAACCGTACCTTTGATGACTTCCAGTGCTATGTAGCGTGTCAGCAGCATCAGCTAACCCTGCCGGAAGAGGCGGTTGACAGGCGTGGCCAGCCGTTCTGTCTCAGCATCAGTACGACCAGCAGCCCCAGCGTTGCCAGATAGAGTGTCGCTGAGGCTGTGCCCAGCCCGATCTTGCCGCTGATCATCTGGCTTTGCAGGATTTTCCGGCCATTTTCATAGATGATGTAGGTCAGAAAAGCCGCCAGCAGGCTTTTCCACGAGCCTTCGCGCGGGCGCGTTCTGGAGAGTGGGATGGCCAGCAGGCCGAGCAGCAGGCAGCTGACCGGTACACCCATGCGGTTGAACAGTTCTGCCAGGTCGCGCGGCTGTGCCTGCGTCCAGAGTTCACTGCTGGCGGTGCTGTCACGTTTCTGGGTCATGCGGTTATGGTTGGGGGCATCAATGCGCAGACCGTAGGCGTCAAAGGTGCTGATCACATAGTCGGCTCGCCCCGGTACGCCCTGATAGCGTCTACCCTTTTCCAGTACCAGGAAATGCGTATCGTCATCATGCGTTTCCAGATGGGCTTTTTCCGCGATGATGACGCCGGTAGCGTCACCCTGGCGGCTCTGCACAAAAATATCCTGCATGGACTCTTTCTCGAAATCCATGGATTCGGCATAGAGCACGACATCGCCCTGACTGAACTCGTTGAAGCGGCCGGGTTTGATGCTACGGAGATCAGAAAGTTTTTCATCCGCCTTGATCAGCTGCTGGCCGGCGCGTTCTGACCAGGGCATGACTTCCAGGGAAAGGAAGGCGGAGAGTATGGCGACAGGCAGGGCAAACAGAAGTACGGCGCGTAACAGCAGCAGCGGGTTCATGCCCGCAAAAATCAGCGCGACCATTTCATTGTCGCGGTACATGCGGCCAAGCACAATCACGATGCTGGTAAACAGGGCAGCGGGGAGCAGGCTGGTGATGACCGCCACCAGTTTGAGACCCAGCAGCATGAAGATGGTTTCACTGGCAATCTCGCCCTCAATGGCGCGTACCAGAATGGCGAGAAACTTCTTGCTGATGATGATGCTGACCAGTACCAGCAGCACCACGGTCAGCGTCCTGGCCAGTTCGCCGAACAGCATCCGGTCTAATATGGGGAGTGCAGGCAAGGGAAGGCGTCGGGAAAATTGACCAGAACGCACTGCCATCGTTATGCTTCTCCCTGTGAACACCTTCAAGGAGCTATCTTACCATGGACTACTCAGTCAAATATGCGGTTTTGGACACGCTGTCTTCGGATTGTCTGGTGCTGGGCGTTTATCACAAACGCAAGCTTACACCCATGGCGGAGCAGGTGGATGGCATGATGGACGGCCTGCTGGGGCGCCTGCTCAAGCGTGACGATATGGAAGGCAAGGCGGGTGATGTACTGCTGGTGAGCTATACCGGTCTGGAGCCCGTCGCCCGGATACTGTTGGTTGGGTTGGGCAAAAAAGACGATCTGGATGCCAGAGCCTATCGCAAGGCACTGCTGGCGGCCGCCAAGGTGCTTAAGACCTCTGGTGCCAGAGAGGTACACAGCCTGTTGCTGGATGGCGTGGTGGCTGATCGTGACGCTGCCTGGAAGCTGCGTCAGCAGATCGAGGTCATGGAGGGCGTGCTTTACCGCTACACAGCCACCAAAGGCAAGGGTAGCGAAGAGGAGAAGCATACGGCACTGAAATCCTTATGTGTCCTTGCCGAGTACGAGGATCAGGTCGAAAGCCTGCAGGTGCCGCTACGTCAGGCCGAGGCGATGGCTTCAGGCATGCGTCTGACGCGTGATCTGGCGAATCTGCCCGGTAACCACTGTACGCCCAGCATACTTGCCGAGCATGCCGAGAAACTGGCAAAGCAGCACAAGAAGCTCAAGGCGGACATTCTTGATGAAAAGGACATGAGCGCCCTGGGCATGGGATCACTCCTGTCGGTTTCCAGAGGCAGTCGTGAACCCGCGAAACTGATCGTGCTGGAGTACGATGGTGGTGGCAAGGAAGCGCCGATCGTGCTCATAGGCAAGGGGCTGACGTTTGATGCAGGTGGCATATCGCTCAAACCTGCGGCAGCCATGGACGAGATGAAGTATGACATGTCCGGTGGCGCTGCTGTGCTTGGGGTGATGCAGGCTGTAGCCGAGATGCGTCTTCAGCTGAATCTGGTGGGTATTGTGGCCGCTTCGGAAAATCTGCCTGACGGCCAGGCCAACAAGCCGGGTGATGTCGTGACCAGCATGGCTGGTATTACCATTGAGATCCTGAATACCGATGCCGAAGGGCGTCTGCTGCTTTGTGATGCACTGACCTATGCAAAGCGCTTTGAACCCAGGGCGGTTATTGATATCGCGACCCTGACCGGAGCCTGTGTGGTATCGCTCGGCCGCAAGGCCAGCGGCATGATGGGTAATAATGACAGACTGTGCGAGCAGTTGCAGGCTGCCGGTGAGGAGGCGCTCGACCGGGTCTGGCGCATGCCGATCTGGGATGAATATCAGGATCAGCTCAAGTCCAATTTTGCTGATGTGGCCAATATTGGTGGTCCCGAGGCTGGTAGCATTACGGCGGCCTGTTTCCTTTCCCGGTTTGCCAAGGACTATCCCTGGGCGCATCTGGATATTGCCGGCACCGCATGGAATACCGGAGCAGACAAAGGTGCGACCGCAAGGCCTGTGCCGCTGCTGATGCAGTATCTCCTGACCGAGGCTGAGGCCAGACAGCCCTCGTGACCCAGGTTGATTTTTTTCTTCTGCCGGAAGACCAGAAAACCGAGCTGCTGCCGTTTGCCTGCCGTCTGCTGGAAAAAGCTTACCGGCAGGGCGGCCAGGTCTATGTGAAACTGGTCGATGCAGAACAGATCCAGGCACTGGACCAGCTGCTCTGGACTTTCCGGCAGGGCAGTTTCATCCCGCATGCAGCATGGCCAACCGCTCTGGCTTCCCGCGACTGTCCCATCATTCTGGGCGTAGAGGAAGCGCCGGAAGGCTGGCGGGAAGTGCTGCTCAACCTTTCAGGCCATCTGCCAGAGCAGACCGGCGTGTATGGGCGTATCATCGAACTGGTTGGATATCAGCCCACGCAGAGGGAAGGCGCACGTCAGCGCTTTCGCCAGTATCGCGAGCTGGGGCTCAATCCACAGACAACCCAGCTGGCTGTCTGAACCCCGAATCATCATCATGAACAGATCAGATCATTATCATGGATAAAACATACGAACCGCATCACCTGGAAAAACGCTGCTATGAGTTCTGGGAGGCATCCGGAGATTTTCAGCCCAGAGGTGACGGGCCTGCCTATTGCATCATGATTCCTCCGCCCAATGTCACGGGCAGTCTGCATATGGGGCATGCTTTCCAGGATACGGTCATGGATATCCTGATCCGTTACCATCGCATGAAAGGCCATATGACGTTATGGCAGGCAGGGACTGATCATGCGGGTATTGCGACGCAGATGGTGGTGGAGCGCCAGCTGGCTGCTTCTGGCCAGACCCGCCATGACCTCGGGCGTGAGGCTTTTGTCGACAGGATATGGGAATGGAAGGCAGAGTCTGGCGGCAGTATCACGCGTCAGCTACGGCGCATGGGGGCTGCACTGGACTGGTCGCGCGAGCGCTTTACCATGGACGATGGTCTGTCGGCGGCGGTACGCAAGGTTTTTGTGCAGCTTTATGAAGAAGGTCTGATCTACCGTGGCAAGCGGCTGGTCAACTGGGATCCGGTGCTGCATACGGCCGTCTCTGATCTTGAGGTCATGGCGCAGGAAGAAGAGGGGAGTCTCTGGCATCTGCGTTATCCGCTGGCCAGCGGTGGAGGATGTCTGGTGGTGGCGACCACCCGGCCAGAAACCATGCTGGGAGATACGGCGGTGGCTGTCCATCCGGAGGATGAACGCTATCGTGCGCTGATCGGACAGTCCGTCCGCCTACCCATTACCGGGCGCGAAATACCGGTGATTGCCGATGACTATGTGGATCAGACCTTCGGTACTGGCTGTGTAAAGATCACGCCTGCGCATGACTTCAATGACTATGCCATGGGACAGCGCCACGACCTGCCCCTGATCAATGTACTGGATAGCAGCGCCCGTATCCTGCCGCTTGACGACATTCCCCCGGCCTACCACGGACTTGACCGCTATGAGGCCAGAAAGCTGCTGGTGGAGGCATTGCAGGCAGAAGGTCTGATCGACCGGATAGAGCCGCATAAACTCATGGTGCCACGTGGCGACCGTTCGGGCGCTGTCATTGAGCCGCTGCTGACCGACCAGTGGTATGTCAGGGCACAGCCGCTGGCTGAACCCGCTATCCGCGCTGTCGAGGATGGACGGATACGCTTTGTGCCAGAGAACTGGTCCAATACCTATTTTCAGTGGATGAACAATATCCAGGACTGGTGTATTTCCCGGCAGATCTGGTGGGGGCATCGTATTCCTGCCTGGTATGACCCGGAAGGTCGGGTCTATGTCGGGCTGTCTGAAGAAGCGGTACGCCAGCAGCACGATATTCCTGGGCATGTACTGCTGGTGCAGGACGAAGATGTCCTGGATACCTGGTTCTCGTCGGCACTCTGGCCCTTTTCCACGCTGGGCTGGCCGGAAAAAACGCCCGAACTCGAGGCCTTCTATCCTACCAGTGTGCTGGTGACCGGCTTTGACATCATCTTTTTCTGGGTGGCGCGCATGGTGATGATGGGCATGCATTTCATGGGGGATGTGCCCTTCCGTGAGGTGTATATCCACGGCCTGGTCAGGGATGCGGAAGGACAGAAAATGTCCAAATCCAAGGGCAATGTGCTGGATCCGCTGGATCTGATTGATGGTATCCGTCTGGAAGATCTGGTCGCCAAACGCACTCAGGGGCTGATGCAGCCGCAGATGGCGCAGCGCATCGAGAAGCAGACGCGCAAGGAGTTTGCCGAGGGTATTCCGTCCTATGGTACCGATGCCCTGCGTTTTACCTTTGCTTCACTGGCCTCGACCGGGCGTGATATCCGTTTCGATCTCAAGCGTGTCGAAGGTTACCGCAATTTCTGCAACAAGCTGTGGAATGCTGCACGCTATGTGGTGATGAATACCGAGGGGCTGGATGCCGGTTTTCAGGGGGGCGACATTGAATACAGTCTCCCCGACCGCTGGATAAGAAGCCGGCTGCAGCGCACCATCGCTGATGTGCGTACTGCACTGGAGCAGTACCGCTTTGATCTTGCCGCACAGGCGATCTATGAGTTCACCTGGAATGAGTACTGCGACTGGTATCTGGAACTGGCCAAGGTCACCTTGCAGAGCGACGTCGCTGCGCTGCAGCGCGGCACACGCCAGACCCTGCTGGAAGTACTGGAGACCCTGCTGCGCCTGGCGCACCCGGTCGTGCCTTTCATCACGGATGAAATATGGCGCCGTATCGCACCGCTCTGCGCCATTGAGGGTGAGACGGTGATGCGCTGCGTCTATCCGGCACCGGATGAGACCTGGGCCAGCGACGATGCTGAATTGCAGATGCGCTGGGTGATGGACGTCATTCTGGTGGTGCGGCGCATACGTGGCGAAATGAATATTTCGCCAGGCAAGCCACTGACACTGTTGCTCAACGGTGGCGGAGAGCAGGAGCAGATCTGGGCAGGGCATCATGCTGAACTTATCCGGCGTCTGGCACGTCTGGAGTCGCTGTCGTGGGTGCCGTCTGGCGAGGATGAGCCTGAGGCGGCCATGGGGCTGGTGGGTGAACTGCGGCTGCTGATTCCCATGCGCGGCCTGATCGACCGGGATAGCGAACTCGCCCGTCTGGAAAAGGAAATCCAGCGTCTGGAAAAGGAACTGCCGCGTCTGCAAGGCAAGCTGCAGGACAGGGCCTTTCTCGACAGGGCGCCGGCGCATGTCATTGAAAAAGAGCAGGGCAGGCTGGACGAGATCCGTCACTCTCTGGAGGGGCTCAGGGCGCAGTTCGTCAGGATCCAGTCCTGGTAGGCTTTTTGATGGATATCCTTGCGCTTTATGAACTAAGTGCCTGGTTGCAGGCTGCCATCATCATATCGTTGACGACGCTTATTTCGGTGGCCGGCCTGTTGCTGATGCGTAAAAGGCTTTCCAGCAGCATGCGTATTTCCAACGACTCCAATGAAGGCGTGAATGGCTTTTTTGCAGGTGTCGGGGTGTTTTACGGTCTGTTGCTGGGTCTGGTCGCTGTAGCAACCTGGGATGCTTACGAAGGCGTGAGTAATCTGGTTTCAAAGGAGGCTTCAGAAATTGCTTCACTCTATCGGGATGTGAGTTCCTTTCCCCAGCCTGAAAAATCCCAGATGCAGGCCTATCTGAGAGAGTATCTGGTTTATGTGATTGAAGAGGCATGGCCAGCTCACCAGCAGGGCATAAGACCCGGTGGAGGCACCCGAATCATGACGCTCTTTCAGGGGGTACTGACCTCATTTCACCCGGTCAGCCTTGAACAGCAGGCACTGCAGGCAGAAGCCATGCGTGCCTTTAACCAGTTAGTGGAGGCAACACGTTTACGGGTGGATGCTGTTGATAGTGGTTTGCCGCCCATTCTGTGGATCGTCGTTCTGGTGGGGGCGATCCTGAGCATCTTCATGACCTATTTTTTTCACTTCAGTGATATCACCCTGCATCTCGTGCTGACCGGGATCATGGGGATTTTCATAGGCCTGATGTTTTTCCTTATTTTTGCGATTGATAATCCTTTTCGTGGTGATCAGGGGGTGTCATCCGAGTCTTACCTGCTGATTCTCAATGACCTTGATAATCTGGATCCTGCTACTTTCAGAATGCGCTGAAGGTTAAAAATTCACTATAACTGTCTGGTAGGGTTGCTGTTCTCGGAGGGGGCGCATCATGCCAGACTTGCAGGATCAGGCGGTTGTCCGTTATCTCAGTGAATGTGGCCTTCCCGCGCTGACGGACGCGCAGCAGCAGGCACTTTTGCAGCGTGCGGAGTCGGGGCCTGAAGGTCTGGTGGCTTTGCTCATGGCGGACTATGCACCTGATGAGGATCAGGTTGCCAGAGCGTTGGCCAGCCTGTTTGGTGCGGATTATGTCGAGCCTGACGGTGAGGCTGTTGATCAGGCCCTGCTGGCGCAACTGGGGGAAACGTGGTGGTCTTCGCGCCAGATCCTGCCACTGCTGGCGGTCACGACTGATGCGATCAGACTGGTGATTGCTGACCCCCGCCAGATGTCGCAGGGGCATGAGCTGGCGTTTCTGTGCCAGCGGCCGGTCATCTGGTGTTTTGCCGGCTTTGGCAGGCTGCACCACTGTCTTGCCCGTCATCTGCAACTGATGCGGACTCAGGGTATCCTCAAAGATGCTGCAGATCCTTCCGCCAGTGCTGATCCACCTGCCGTCAGGCTGGTGGATGGCCTGATTGCCGATGCCCTGCAGCGCCGTGTCTCGGATATTCATCTTGAGCCCTTTCATGGCGGAATGCGTATCCGATT
>JBEBBU010000139.1:0-10879 GCA_041158225.1 Pseudomonadota bacterium
AAAAAGCCTTGAGGAAGCTCGATCCGGGCGCCTGTAGTGAGGACCATGCCAACCGCATTGGGTACTGAGTAGCCTGCAAGACAGCCCCTTGCCGGAACATTGATTGCCAGAGATCCGCAACCAGGATCAGTTGCCTCCCGATAACGCGACTGGGTAAGGGCAATATCGGCATCCAGACTTAGCCATGGCAGAGGCCTGTAAAAATTGGTCAACTCTATTCCAACGCGGGAGGTTGCGCCGGTGCTTTCAGTGGTACCTGCATCGCCTACAAAGACGAGTTCGTCGCTCATCTGCAGGAACCATACGGCGAAGGTAGAGTTAAGGCCAGGCAGGAACTGCGTTCTCAGGCCGGTTTCCGCACCACGAGACCAGGCAACGGGAGACACGGGTTGGGCCTCGCTGCCATCCGGATTGTAATGTAGCACAGTGCCACGGGCGTCATTGGAGTGATAGCTGTAACCACTGTTGATGAACCATTCGCTTTGCTTCCATGGCCCGAAGATCAGATTGAATTTAGGGCTGAGTACACTGGCTGCAGTGCTGCCAGAGTTGGCATCATTGTAGGCAAAGCCTGGCTGGATACTGCTGACATCGAACCAGAACGTATCGCTGCGCGCAGCAGTGATACTGCGCAGCCAGTCCAGCCAGCGTATCTCGTTCTCGGCATAGAGCCATAGGCTGGTTTCATCAATGTTGTAAAGACTCGCCGGCAGATAGGAAGGGTCAATGACAGGTTTTCTGGCGTAGGTATTGCTGACCCCGAGATTGCGGATTCCATCATAGCGGAACTGAACGCCCAGTTTTTCCTCCATCGGCATGCCATGAAGGACATGATGCCAAGCATGTTCTGCATTCGCACCGGTCTGGATACGATGTTCCTGCTGGTGTATCTGGTCGCCCTGATAAGGATTTGCAGAAAAATAGCTGAAATCGGAAAATAGATCCAGATCGTAGTAAAGTGCGTACAGGTCAAGGCTTGAAGTGGAGTGCGGGTCACTACTTCTGGCATTGAGTGATCCGCTGTAACGGCTGGTTACGCCGCCATCAGATGGATTCATGGAGCCGAACCGTCCATCCGGGCCAACGCCACTCATGCCTGCCCGGTTACAACAGGTAGGTGTCAGCGACTGTCCCAGTTGCAGCATGGGTATCTGGTTGGATGCTATCCAATGGCTGTAATAGGACTTGGCATTAAGGGATACCTGCCAGTCATCCCAGTCAAAGGTATATTTGAGCATGCCGTTATATTTGCTGCTGTTTTCGGGAACGACCCAGGGGCCCATAAAGCCTGTATATTCGAAAGCATAGAGTAGGTCTCCTGAACCTAGTAGAAGTGAATCAGTCAGGAGTCCCCGGTAGTAGTCAAACTGTCCACCCTCAAGCTTCACATAGCCTCTGGTGCTGTTGTGGTTGAAACCATCCAAATGTCTGAAAGTCTGGATTCTGGCGTAGCCTGCGGACGAAAAATCTCCCTGATCGGCATAATAGGGGCCTTTGCCGAACTCGACCGTGTCCACGAGTTCGGGAATCAGGCTGTTGAGATCCATATAGCCCTGACCGTGTGCATTGGAACGTAGGTTCATCGGAATACCATCGATCCAGGTAGTAAAATCTGTGCCGTGGTCAAGGTTGAATCCCCTCAGGAAATACTGGTTCGCCTTGCCAGTACCGCTGTGCTGCGTTGAAATCATGCCAGGAACCACTTCAATCAGTTCCCCCGGCCTGGCAATGGGACGATACCTGAAATCGTCATGAGTGACCTGACCTTGTGATGCCGAAGTGATGCTGTCAGGCAGGTCGTGGATTTTTCCATGAACCTCAACTTCCTGAAGTATAGGCAATTCAACAGTGGGCACATCTTCGGCCCTGGCGGTGTAACCTGTCATCAGAGTATGGAGCCACATGAGCAGATATGGCCATCTGGTATGCTCGCCCTGCATGCGCGTATTGGTGGGTATCTGCGCCTATCCAGATGATCTTCGGGCCAGAAGACGGTCAAGCTGGTTGGCGAATGCCTGCCTGTCTGCGGCTCCCATGGCTGATGGGCCGCCGGTTTCAACGCCGCTACTGCGCAGGGATTCCATGAAATTGCGCATTGAAAGCCGTGCCTGAATATTATGATTGTCCAGCCATTCGCCCCGTGGATCAATGACCAGGGCGCCGTTGGCAATGACCTGTGCGGCTAGCGGAATATCGGCGGTTACAACGAGATCGCCTTTCTGGGCAAGTTCGGCAATTTTCTGGTCAGCCACGTCAAATCCGCGCGGAACCTGCATGACCCTGATCCAGGGAGAAGGGGGGACCCGTAGCAACTGGTTGGCAATCAGCGTCAGGGGGATCTCTGAACGATTGGCTGCCCGGTAAAGAATCTCCTTGATCACGACGGGGCAGGCATCGGCATCTACCCAGATATGCATGGTTGACCGCTATGAAAGTAGAATATGGGTATCGTGATGATCATGATGGGAAAATGAGTTGATAAACGAGTTGATAGTGGCATCCATAAAAGTAGTGGCATGATGGCCAGGAACGGTAATGATCGTCATCCATGGAACATTCTTGTCCTTTTTTTTGTGCTGGGATGCACATCATTTGGTGGGCCAGTTGCGCATCTTGGCTATTTCCGCGAGGCTTTTGTGGTCAGGCAACAGTGGCTTTCGGAACAGGCTTATGCCGATCTGGTGGCACTTTGCCAGTTCCTGCCCGGCCCTGCCAGCAGTCAGGTAGGCATGGTACTGGGTTTCTATCGTGCTGGATACCCAGGGGCGCTGGCGGCGTGGCTGGGATTTACCCTGCCATCGGCTGTCATCATGATACTTTTTGCCTTGGGCCTGCAGCAATTCCAGGCTGTGGTGACATCGGGTGTCCTGCACTGCCTCAAACTGGTAGCTGTCGCCGTTGTTGTCCACGCAGTCTGGGGTATGGGGCGGACATTCTGTACGGATAGCCTGAAATTCACATTCATGGTTCTATCGGTTGGCATGATGCTATGGCTGCCTTACAGCTGGACGCCGATCCTGGTTATGGTCTGTGCTGCCCTGGCAGGTATTATGTTGCTACCCACGCCCAAGACCCAGACAATGCATGATCTGCCTTCCTCTGCGCTAACCCGTCGCTCTGGATACATTGGCCTGCTGCTTTTTGTGGGTCTGCTGCTGGTACTGCCTCTCCTGGCTGCGATATTGCCCTGGCATGGTCTGGCTATGCTGGATGCTTTTTATCGGACAGGATCCACGGTGTTGGGGGGAGGGCATGTGGTTCTGCCTGTACTGCAGAGCGAGGTGGTTTCCAGAGGATGGATCAGTAACGATATCTTTCTTGCGGGCTATGGGCTTGCGCAGGCATTGCCTGGGCCCCTGTTTACTTTTGCCGCCTTTCTGGGTGCTTCCATGAGCACTCAGCCTTCCGGCTGGGCGGGTGGTTTTTTGGCCCTGATAGCCATTTTTCTGCCTGCTTTCCTGCTGGTCATGGCTGCGCTACCTTTCTGGGCCATGCTGGGGCAGTATCATAAGGCCCGCCAAGGGCTTGCCGGCATCAATGCTGCGGTGGTGGGATTGCTGCTGGCATCGCTTTATCCATCGGTCTGGACTGGCAGCATGCCTCTTTTTCAGGATGTCTGTCTGGTACTGCTGGCCTGGTTGATGTTGGCTGTGTGGAAGATGCCATCATGGAGCATCGTGCTGACAGGTGCCCTGGCGGGCAGGCTGTTCTGGGGCAGTGTCTGATGGAGGGCCATGATCTCCCTGAAAATCCGGAATATCTTTCCCGGCAGCTGATTACCTGTATCGGTAATAAGAGAGCGCTGCTTGGGTTTATTGGGGCAGGTGTTGAAACGGTCAGGAAAAAGCTGGGAAAACGGAAGCTGTGTTCATTCGATGTATTCAGTGGCAGCGGTATCGTGGCACGCTACCTGAAACAGTACTCAGACAAAATCATTGCCAATGATCTTGAAGCTTACTCATCGGTGATTAACCGTTGCTATCTGGCCAACCAGTCTGAAGTGGACATGCAGATGCTGGATGACTGGCACCGGATGCTGCTGGCTCAACTGTCTGAAGATGCGCTGAAAGGTGGATTTATAAGGGAAATGTATGCGCCCGCCAGCATGGACAACATTCTGCCAGGCGAACGCTGTTTTTACACACCAAGAAATGCCATGTATCTGGATACTGCCAGACAACTTCTGGATGGCGTACCTGCCAGCCTGCGGCATTTTTTCATGGCACCACTACTCTCCGAGGCTTCGATTCATGCCAATACTGCTGGCATATTCAAGGGATTTTACAAGGATGCAGTGACGGGTCTTGGTCAGTTTGGCGGGAAAAACAGGAATGCATTGCTGCGTATACTGGGACCTGTCCAGCTCAGGAGGCCAGTATTCAGCCGTTTTGAGGCCGCTGTTGAGGTGTACCATGGGGATGCCAACAGGATCATTGATCTGGTTGATGAAGTGGATCTTGCCTATATTGATCCTCCTTATAACCAGCATCCCTATGGTTCGAACTACTTCATGCTCAATCTGCTGCTGCATTACACAAGGCCTGACAGTGTCAGCAGGGTTTCGGGCATTCCTCATGACTGGCAGCGATCTGACTATAACAGGCGGGCAATGGCATTGGTGGCCATGAAAAACCTTGTGAAAAACATCAAGGCAAGGTATCTCCTGGTGTCTTTCAGTTCAGAAGGTTTCATCAGTCTCAACGAGATGCTTGGCCTGCTGCACGGCATTGGCAAAACGCAGGTTCTGGAGACCCGCTACAATGCCTATAAAGGCAGCAGAAACTTTCTGAACCGTGACCGTCACGTCAGTGAGTATCTTTATCTGGTTGAGAAATAAGTGAAATTAATTATTTTCCAGTTTTTTGTATCTGAGTGACTCAGTTACAGACACAGCATGTGTCATAGGCGCAATCTCATCATCGACGGTGTTAGGCACTGTCGGGATAACCACGCTACTACGTATCTACTGATGAGAGGAAATGACATGGCTATGTTTTCTTTGCCCGGGCCACATGATGTTCCGTTTGCTGCACCATTGATGGCAGGTGCATTTATTGCGTTTACCGTAGGTTTTATTATTCTCAAACTGCTTGACCGGATCATTGATCAACCCGATTCCTGAAAATCCTGTATGGCTGCTGTTACGATCTGATACAGTACATCATGTTTTCATGAAGGAGAGACAGGCGGTTGCCCTGATCCTCTCCTTCATGGCTGGATCTGGATCATGATGAGGATATGGCCTTGACTGAAGGATCGGTTCCGGATTGGGGAGAGGCATTTCCGGCATTCCTGAATTCAGGTGACCCAGTGATTGAGCACCTTATGGCATGCGCACGCATGACAGAGCTGGCGGCTGAGCAGATGGTATTCCAGCCGGGATCGCAATGTGACCATTACCATCTGCTGCTGCACGGCGCCATTCGTGTGTTTGTCACGACACCAGGCGGTAGGGAAATCTTTCTCTATCGTGTCAGGCGAGGTGAGGGATGTGTCATGACGGCATCATGTCTTCTGGGTAGTGATCCCTATAATGTATTCGGTATCAGTGAAGGTTCTGTCAGCGCTTACAGTGTTCCGGCCCATGTATTTCATCAGTCGCTTTCCCAGTCTCTTTTCTTCAGGACATTTGTTTTTCAGGGCTTTGGAGCAAGACTGGCCTCAGTGCTTTCCAGACTGGAAGATCTTATGGAAGGCAATATTGATCAGATGCTGGTGGATGCGCTTATGGCGTTCAGTCAACATGGCTGCGTCAATATGACCCATCAGGCTCTGGCTGACCAGATTGGTACTGCGCGGGAAGTTGTGTCAAGGCATCTCAAGCATTTTGAACTGATGGGTTGGGTCAAGCTGTCTCGAGGACGTATCATTCTCAACAATACTGCTGCACTTTCGCTTTATGCAAAAACATAAAATCTGGATTGCAACCTTATGATCATGATCAGGGATGCCAGTGGATCTGAAAGGAAAGCCTCTCGCCTTCATTGACCTTGAAACCACAGGATTCAGGCCGGGCAGGGATGACATCATTGAAATGGCCATCATCCAGTACGATGGTGGCGCTATCATTTCTTCCTGGAGCCAGTTGATTCAGCCAGACGTGCGTGTACCTGAATCTGTCTCCAGATTGACAGGCATTCATCAGGATATGCTGGCAGGACAGCCCCGGTTTACTGCATTGGCTGCCCTGATCGCTGAAAAGCTCTCCGGACATATTCTTGTAGCCCATAATGCGCGTTTTGACTGCGCTTTCCTGAAAAGAGCACTGGCCGCCTGTGGTATAAGGATGCCGCTACCGGCTATCTGCACAGTGAAACTTTCCAGAGCACTTTTCCCTCTGGAAAGAAAGCATGATCTGGATGCACTGGTGGAACGACACCAGATGGACCTGAGGCGCCATCACCGCGCACTTGCCGATGCTGAAATCCTGCTACGCTTCTGGCAGATGGTCGTAGAGCGCCTGCCAGAACATGAGGTCTTACCCCGGATTCAGCAGCAGCTGAGAAACCCTTCCATTCCTCCCCACCTTGATCCGGCCCATTTTCATGGGCTGCCTGACTGTTGCGGTGTTTATATCTTCAGGGGGCGTGACGGAATTCCGATTTATGTGGGCAAGAGTCTCAACCTCAGAAAGCGTGTCCTGTCGCATTTCAGCGCTGATGCCCGTCTCGACCGTGCGCTGAGCATGACCCAGCAGATCCTACATATTGAAACCATACCATGTCGCAGTGAAATGGAAGCCCTGCTGCAGGAAGCGCAGATGGTCAAGCAGTTACAGCCAGTATTCAACCGCCAGCTAAGATCCAGAAAGTCACTGGTCTCCTGGCGTTTGCACGAGGGCACTGATACTGCCAGACCATTGATGGAATTGGTGAGAGCGCATGACCTGTCGCCTGGCAGACAGCCTGGCCTGCATGGCCTGTTCCGCAATGCTGTGGAAGCCAGAAAGGCTCTGGAGCGGGTGGTTTTGGATCATCAACTCTGCCCGGTGGTCACTGGGCTGGAAAAGGGGATGCCGGGGCGTCCCTGTTTTTCCAGGCAACTGAAGCGCTGTCGCGGCGCCTGCTGCGGAGAAGAAACTTTTATTGAGCATAAAAACCGTCTTGCCGCCGCCATGGACAGTTTCAGGCTGGAAGTCTGGCCATGGGCAGGGCCGGCTCTCCTGGAAGACAGCGGCTGCTGTCATGTGGTGGATGCCTGGTGTTATCTGGGCACACTGGACAGTGGGTGTTCAGCAACCGAGATCAGTAGGGTTCTGCAGCAGGCCAGGCCTGTTTTTGATCATGATATCTATCGCATACTGGTCAAACAGCGTCACCGGCTGCGGGCTTTCGAAACAGGAAATCGTATCAAACCGTAGTAGACTAAGTCATATAAACTAAGTTTATTAAGGTGCTTGTCATGCAGACCTATAATATTCACGACGCTAAAACTCAATTATCCCGTTTGGTAGAGCAGGCCGCCAAGGGTGAACCGTTTATCATTGCCAAGGCTGGCAAGCCGATGGTTAAAGTGATGGCGCTCAATGCGCCAGAGCCTTCTCAAATCAAACGCTTCGGTTTTATGGCTGGTCAAATCCATGTACCAGATGATTTTGACCGAATGGGGGAAGAAGAAATGGATACCGCCCCGGATATTTCAGCGTAAATGGCTGATTTCTGGATATTGCACAAGCGATACAATCGTTATCACAGAAGTAGGCATGTCTACCCGCAGCCATTATTACTGCGGCAGTCTGCGGTACCTTGCCGAGGCAACCCGGTTGCTTCTGCTCACGATCTGCATCCAAATCCAATGGATTGAACTGGACTTGACCATGACAAACGTACAACAACGCGCTGAACTGCAGCGCCGCATCTGGCAAATCGCCAATGATGTCCGCGGTGCCGTTGACGGCTGGGATTTCAAGCAATACGTGCTGGGTACCCTGTTCTACCGCTTCATCAGTGAGAACTTTGCGGCCTATATGGAAGGTGGCGATGGCAGTGTCCACTATGCTGAGCTACCAGATAGCATCATCACCCCGGACATCAAAGATGACGCCCTCAAGACCAAGGGCTATTGCATTTATCCCAGCCAGCTGTTTGCCAGCGTGGTTGCCGGTGCGAATACCAATGAAAGTCTGAACACCCATCTGGCTCATATTTTTACCGCCATTGAAAGCTCGGCCAACGGTGAATCCCGTGCCGAGTATGGACACGCCCTCATGAGTAAACTCTCCCGCTATCTGGGCGAGCAGTTTGGCCAAGGCTTTTCAGTGGCCAACCTTAAAAATTTTCGCCAGTTCTATTTAACCTTTCCCAGCCCGGATGAATTCGCTACGCACTGCGTAGCGAATCTTGGCTGGACGCATGTGCGCCTGATCATGCGGCTGGAAAGTGCCGCTGAACGAAACTACTACCTGCAAGAATCCAGCAGCCAGAATTGGAGTTCACGCCTGCTCGAACGCAACATAAAAAGCGGCAACTACCGCCGCGTTTTGGCGCACCAGAACCCGCAGAACGATGAGCTGCCCAGCAACAACGCAGCCCCGTTTATCAAAGACCCGTATGTGCTGGAGTTTCTGGGCGTACCCGATCATTTAAGCGGCAAAGAAAGCCTTTTAGAACAAAGCCTGATTAACCAGCTGCGCGGAGACATCGATGCCATTGTTGCGGAAATTGAAGGTGAGGAGGTTGATGTATGAGCGATCAACCTATAGCATTAACCCCGCCACCCGAGGGTTATGCCGACTGGCTGGTCGAACTAAAAACACGCATACACATCGCCCAGCAACGCGCTACGCTGTCCGTCAACCGCGAACTGGTGCTGCTGTACTGGCAGATAGGCAGCGACATCCTGGTGCGCCAAGCTGAACAAGGCTGGGGCGCGAAGGTGATCGAACGCCTGGCGCACGATTTGCGAACTGCCTTCCCGGAAATGAAAGGGTTTTCTCCGCGTAATCTCAAGTACATGCGTGCTTTTGCCCAAAACTGGCCTGATGCTGAATTTGTGCAAGCGGTGCTTGCACAATTACCTTGGTATCACCAATTGGCGCTGCTGGATAAGTTAACCAGCCTTGATACTCGTCGCTGGTACGCTGTAAAGGCGATCGAGCACAACTGGTCGCGTAACGTACTGGTCATGCAGATCGAAACCCGCTTGCATGAGCGCAGCGGCGCTGCGGTAACCAACTTTGAAGCCAGCCTGCCCAAACCACAGTCAGACCTCGCGCGAGAGTCCATCAAAGACCCCTACCGCTTTGACTTCTTAGGCCTGACCGACGAGGCGCAAGAACGCGAGGTGGAACATGCCTTGGTCAGGCACGTTACCGAATTTCTGCTGGAACTGGGCGCAGGCTTTGCCTTCGTCGGACGGCAGGTGCTGCTGGATGTGGGCGGCGACGAGTTCTTCATTGACCTGCTGTTTTATCACCTGAAGTTGCGCTGCTATGTGGTGATTGAACTCAAGGCCGGCAAATTCAAGCCCGAGCATCTGGGGCAATTGGGCTTCTACCTGACCGCCATAGACCGCCAGGTGAAAGGCGAACAGGACAACCCCACCATCGGTTTGCTGCTGTGCAAGAGTAAAAACAAAGTGGTGGCCGAGTATGCCTTGGGCGACAAAACCCAACCCATGGGCATTGCCGAATACAAACTGCTGGAATCCTTACCCGAACCGCTGCAAACCAACCTGCCCAGCATTGAGCAGATTGAACGGGAATTGCAGGGGGGCAATGCATGAGCGGCGTGAACTTTTTGGAAAAGCTGCTGGATGGGGTTGAGGTGGAGTGGAAGGCGCTGGGGGAGATTGGAACTTTTATTCGTGGTCGTCGCTTTACGAAAGCGGATTATGTGGATGAAGGCATCAGCGTCATCCACTATGGAGAAATTTACACTCAATACGGTGTGTGGGCTGATCACGCCATCTCACAGGTCCGTTCGGATATTGAATGCTGTTCTACCTAAGATGAGTCCGCTGAATCCGCAGTACCTGACAAAAAAGCAGGGCGTTTTTCAGAAAATAGCTGATTTTGTCGAGAAATTCAAAGGCGTAGGTGGCGTGATATGAGCCAGCGCAAACCACCCCGACTGCCAAAGAAAACCGAGAGCGCCATCCAATATCGCATGTTGCCGTTTACGCAAGCCTGTCAGATGTCAGCAGCCAGACCGTTTCCCTGAGTTGCGTCAGTCCCCGGCGCCTTAGCCCTTCGTTGTGGTCAATGACTTCTGATGTCTCCAGTAATTCAGCCCGGTATTCCGGAGCGAATAGTGTCATGATTTCACTGTCACGCACTGAAAAAGGCGGTCCCTGCATTTCATCTTCCGGATAACTCAGCGTAATCAGCAGGATGGGAGCCCCATTGGCCAGCATGCTGAGCTTTTGTACATAGGCAGGTCTGAGATGAGGCGGCATGGCAATGAGCGCTGCGCGGTCATAGACCGCATCCACGACACCTACAGTTTCCGGAGTTATCTGGAAAATATCACCTTCCAGCAGAACCAGTGTGTCAGATGCCCAGCGTCTGGTGCCTGTCTGATCCATGGCAAGTTCAGGTGTCATGCCCGATGTTTCCCAGAAAGACTGGATGGCCAAAGGGCTCAGTTCAATACCCGTCACGCTATGCCCCAGCGCGTGCAGATACTGCAGGTCAACACTCTTGCCGCAAAGCGGAAGCAGCACATGCCTGCTACCGGATAAATCCAGAACTGGCAGGTATTTCTGGAGGAGTGGGTTGACCCTGTCCAGATGAAAGCCAGTTTGTCCCTCTTGCCATTTGCTCAACCAGAACTCAGGTTCCATGATGTGGCCTCCATGACTGTGGATCAGTTTTTATAATCAAGTTCCAGGGAGAGGACAATACCCTGATTTTCATCATAGCGCGCTGTCTGGTTGCCAG
>JBEBBU010000140.1:0-11540 GCA_041158225.1 Pseudomonadota bacterium
ACCTGCTCGACCCACTTGATTCGTGCTTCCATGTGCCTGCCCCCCGATTTCAAGCGACATAGAGTACCACAATCGTCTTTAAAGCGTATGACAGGCAATGCCATACACTCGCGCAATTTTATGGCATGACAGACCCCGAAAGCATAAAATCAGCACTACAGAAAATTACTGCCATGAAGGGGTCCTGATGTCTGTCATTCCGCGCAAACCGGCTACACGCTCACCTGCACTGGAGCGTCTGCTCACCTTCTGCCATACGCACAGTTACAACCCGAGACAAAGGGTGGCGCGTGCCGGCAACACGCTGGATATTCTTTACTACATTGAGTCCGGCTCACTGGCTGTCACCCTGCCCCACGAAGACAGCGACCAGGAAATCGTACTGGCCTATCTCAACAAGGGGGAGTTCGTGGGCGAACTTGGCCTGTTTCTGGGGCCGCAGGAGCTTGAAGTCACCGTCACGACACGCGAAGCCTGCAAGCTTGCTGAAATAAGTTATGCAAGGCTGCATCAGCTGCTGCATGAAGAACTCAAGGACGATGCTGCCGAGATCCTGCTCATGATAGGCCATCAGGTTGCCACACGCCTGCTGCGCACCAATCACAAGGTCAGCAATCTGGCTTTTCTTGATGTGACCGGTCGCATAGCCTCTACCCTGATGGATCTGGCACGGCAACCTGATGCCATGACCCATCCTGACGGCATGCAGATCAAGGTAACCCGCCAGGAACTGGGCCGGATTGTGGGCTGCTCGCGGGAAATGGCCGGCAGGGTGCTCAAGTCGCTGGAAGACCACGGCCTGATCAGTGCCAAAGGCAAGACCGTGGTCGTATACGGCACCCGCTAGACGGTTTCAGCCACCTCAACCGCAATGCCACTGTGTCTGAGCAGTGGCTCCAGGCTGGGTTCGCGCCCCCTGAAAGCCACGAAAGAGTCCATGGCATCGCGTTGCCCACCCTGTTCCAGTACATTCAGCATGAAACTCCGGCCCACTTCCTCATCAAAGACGCCTTTCTCCTCAAACAGGGAGAAAGCGTCGCTGGACAGGACTTCCGCCCATTTGTAGCTGTAGTAACCTGCCGCATAGCCTCCGGAGAAGATATGGGAAAAGCTGTGGGGAAAACGGTTGAAAGAAGGCGGCATGATGACAGAGACCTCCTCTCTGACTTCGGCCAGCAGTGCATAAATCCGCTCAATCGAAGGTGTCTGGGCATCACAGTGAATCATGAAATCAAACAGGGCAAACTCCAGCTGTCTGAGCATCTGCAATCCAGACTGGAAATTGCGGGCCGCCAGCATCTTGTCCAGCAGCGCACGGGGCAGCGGTTCAGCATCTTCATGATGTGACGAAATCAGCGCCAGCGCTTCTGGATCCCAGCAGAAGTTTTCCATGAACTGGCTGGGAAGCTCAACCGCATCCCATTCAACCCCACGAATACCCGAAACGGCCGCATGGTCAACCTGGGTCAGCATATGATGCAGGCCGTGGCCAAACTCATGGAACAGGGTCACGACCTCATCATGACGCAGCAGTGCCGGGCCATCAGAAGCAGGTGGCGTAAAATTGCAGACCAGATAAGCTACCGGATACTGGATCTGTCCACTGGCCCGGCGGCGACCGGTACACTCATCCATCCAGGCACCGCCGCGCTTTTTGGGTCTGGCATACAGATCCAGGAAGAAACTGCCACGCAACTGGCCGTGGGCATCGCGTATGTCATAAAAATCCACATCCGGATGCCAGCGCTGTACATCATTACGCAGGTGAATCTGCAGGCCATAGAGCCGGTTCAGTACATCAAACAGTCCCTGCACGACATGATTGGCGGGAAAATAGGCGCGCACTTCTTCCTCACTGAAAGCAAAGCGGTGCTGCCTCAGCTTTTCCGAATAATAGGCCATGTCCCAGGCTTCAAGGTTATCCAGTCCATGCATCTCGCGTGCATAGTGTCTGAGCTCCTCCAGATCGGCAAGCGCAACTGCGCGGGATTTGGCGGCAAGATCCCTGAGGAAAGCCAGCACCTGATCCGTGCTTTCTGCCATTTTAGTGGCCAGCGACAGTTCGGCATAACTGGCATAGCCAAGCAGAGTGGCTTCTTCCTGGCGCAGGGCCAGAATCTGGGCCATGAGCGGGCCATTGTCCCATTTGCCGGCATTAGGCCCCTGATCCGAAGCACGCGTGGCGTGCGCCTTGTAGAACAGGTGGCGCAGGGCGCGATCATCGGCATAGGTCATGATGGCGATGTAGGACGGGTACTCCAGATTGAAGACCCATCCCTGTTCACCTGCGAGCTCGGCAGCCTGCCTGCCTAAAGCCAGCGCCGATTCAGGCAGACCTTTCAGCTGTTCTACATCGCGGATACAGTGGTGCCAGCCCTGGGTAGCATCCAGTACATGATCAGAAAACTGGCTGCACAGCCGGGACAGTTCGCTGGCAATTTCACCATAGCGCTGCTTCCTGTCTGCAGGCAGATCAATACCTGAAAGCCTGAAATCGCGCAGTGCGTTATCGACCGTACGATGCTGGCCGGCATCCAGCAGTGCGTAATCAGCACGCGCCGCCAGCTTCTGGTAAGCCCGGAACAGTGGCTCGTTCTGTCCCATTTCAGTCGCGTACTCACTGAGCAGCGGCAGCGACTGGGTATAGGCTTCCCTGAGCGCTTCACTGTTCATGACCGCATTCAGGTGACTGACCGGTGACCAGGCACGGTTCAGGCGGTCATCCAGCGCATCCAGAGGTTCAACCAGTGTTGCCCAGCTACAGTTATCCGGGTTGGCCAGCAGCTCAGCGATGGCCTTGCGGTTATCCGCCAGGATGGCCTGCACGGCCGGCACCACATGCTCGGGAAGAATACGGTCAAAAGCAGGCAGGGTTGCAGGGTGCAAAAGAGGGTTCACATCATTCATGGCCAGATTCATCCGTGCTGTCAGGAAAATGGAGGTGCATCAGCCAAGCACGGCAGTCAGGAGCACTGCCACAGCCACCAGCTTGATCACCGGATTAAGAGTGGGCCCAGCAAGGCCTTGCAGTCCCTGACAGGTTTCCTGATATAGGACAAGATCACCGGCAACGGGTTCAACCGGTACCAGCAGTTTTTCCCTGACCTGGTCCACAGGCAGATCGGGTTCTGCTTCTGAAGCCGTCCAGAATGCGCGGGTATAGGTCATGAAAAATCCCACCACAGCAGCCCCCAGCACCATACCTGACAGGGCTTCCCTACCCAGCAGCCAGGATGCCGCCAGCACCATCACCAGCGGCAGGAGCGCCGGGATGAGCAGTTCGATGAAGACAGCCTGGGTCAACACCTCCATGCAACGGCCAAACTCTGGTCTGGCGCGGTAAGCCACAATGCCGGGCATCAGGGCAAACTGGCGCCGGACTTCCTGCATCATCGCAGCCGCTGCACGCCTGACAGCATCCTGCATGGTCATGAGCATGACATACGGAATGGCACCTCCCAGCATCAGTCCCACCATGACACGCGCATCAAGAAGGTCGATGGTAAATGCAAGGCTCATGGATTTTGCAAAAGCCAGCAGCGCCAGCCATACCACGAGAAGGGTCAGCGAAACCGAATAGGCATGGCTGGCTGCCAGCATACGGGCCCCATCAGCGCTATCGCAGGCACAGGCAGAGGCATCCTCTGCACTGGCCACACGGCAGATTTCAGCAGCATTCGCCAGTAGCGGTGCCTGCACATGCAGAGCCAGCATACCCGGCAGCAGACTGAGTGCGGCCATGGCGGCAAGTATCACGCCCAGCGTGCCTGCCAGTGCGTAAGCCGCCCAGATGACCGAAGACGCCGCCAGTAATGGCAGTAGCACCTCACGCAGCCTGAGCAGCCCACGCCATGGTGTCACCGCAGCGTGGTCAGCAGCGCGCTGTACGGCACAGAGCAGCGCCAGCGCAAGCCCCAAGGCCACAGCAGCCAGCAGATGCAGCATGCCGTAGGCATCGCCCCCAAAGCCGACTGGCTGCTCCAGCAGGGTCCAGGCCAGAGGCATGAAAACTGCCAGCACCAGCATGGCTCCAGACATCATGAGGCGCACGACAGGCGGCATATCGCCCTCAGGCTGACGCAGGGCTTTCGTGACCGGCGCGGCCAGCGCAGCCAGACCAAGCGTCACCAGCAGCATGGGCAACTCCACCAGATGGGCAGCCTCGGGCGCCAGCAGCGAAATGGCCAGCATGGCGGCTGCAAGTCCAAGCACCAGCGTTTCCGCAAGATCAGCACTCATGCCACCGATCTCGGCCACAGTCACAGCGGCCTGCTCCACCATAGTCGCCATATTGCGTGAATCGTGCTGACCCACTGGCATAAGGCCACGCTGCAGCAGTCCGTCCACTGCAGATCTGGCGGCCTGCACCATCAGTCCGCCACCAAGACGTGCATGCAGAGCCATCAGCGAACTGCCCAGTGCGTAGGCTGCGAGAGCGTGCATGGGATGCGTGACCTCAAGTGCTGTCAGGGCTACATGGTAGAGGGCAAAGCCCGCCAGGATCATGGCAGTCACCAGCACACTCACCATCATGGCACAGCGGCGTGCATGAACGGATGGCGCATCAGCAGCGGCAATACGCAGATTACAGCGTACGGCCATGTTCACCGTCAGAAAAACAGCGGTTGCAGACAGCGTGGCGCCAAGCAGGAAACCGGAAGCCACTGGCCACGACACCATCCAGCCAAGCATGAGTGCGCCCCCGGCCGCCAGCCCCCCCAAAAGACGGTAATGCCGCCTGAGACAGGCATTGACAGCCAGGTGGATGGCACTGGCGACTTCCTGCATGTGCGGACTCCCTGCCGCCGTGTTATGCAGCTGGCGCAGGGCATCACTGCCGAAGTGGAGAATGGCAAAAACCACCAGTAGCGTGAAAGCGGGCATCAGCCCCATCACCATAAAAGTGCCGATCACCGCCAGAAGGCCGGCTGCAGGCGCCATCCTGAGCGCGATGGAGAAAGTGGATGATTGGATTGGTAAGGGTTTTACAGTCGCCATGCTAGCACCGGGAAGGTTATGGGCCCCCTGCAAGGCATCAGTCCACGCGGGACATCAGTGCATCCAGGGCAGAATCAGGAAGAATACGCTTCAGGGCCTTGAGCAGATAGGCAGGAAACGTGACGGGATAACGCGCCTCGGGATGGCGTGATTCCAGTATGCTGACCAGACGCTTGACGACAGCCTCCGGTCCCTGGGCAAACGGCACCCGGACGGATTCATCGCCCGCAAACTGCTTCAGCAGGCTACGGTAACTGGCACTGTGGACGCTGCTGTCAGCAGCCACCCTTTGCTGGAACTGGCGCACGGCATTGCTACGGAATGCGGTATGGATAGGGCCAGGCTCAATCAGCGACACATGGATGCCACTGCCCCTGAGTTCCAGACGCAGGGTATCCGCCAGTGCCTCAATGGCATATTTGCTGGCGTTATAGGCACCACGGTAAGGCATGCACACCAGCCCCAGTATGGAACTGTTGTAAATGATACGCCCCTGGTTCAGACGGCGCATGGCCGGAATGATACGGTTGGTGAGTTCCTGGGTACCAAAGACATTGCATTCAAACTGTTCGCGCAGACAGTCGCGCGTCAGATCCTCAACAGCACCTGGCTGGCCATAGGCGGCATTATTGAACAGTGCGTAGATATGTCCCTGCGTCAGGTCAAGCATCCATTCACAGGCTTCAGCAATGGATGAGGAACTGGCGAGATCCAGACGGCAGGCGGTGTAGCCCTCCCCGATCAGACGCGCTACATCCTCTTCACTGCGTGCTGTCGCAAAGACCCGGTAGCCCCTGCGGCTCAGCGTTTCCACAGCACAGTAGCCTATACCACTGGAACAGCCCGTCACCAGCACCGGCCTGTTGGCGCCCGCCAGATCACCGGGATCGATATGCTTCAGGAAGGCCATGGACGGATGAGCCGGCTGTCAGTCAGGTTGCGCCGGGAAGTAGGCCGAACGTCGGATGCTTTCCATCAGACGGATCTGCTTCTGCACGCGCCAGCAGGCACCCAGCATGAACACGGCGCTCAGACCAAAGGATGCGACGCCAAGGTAGTACCAGCCCCTGAGTTCAGCCGCCTCCGCAACCGCTGCAGGCAGCACCGGGTTGCGGCCATGCGGCCGGTAACGCTGCGGATCATCTTCTGCCAGCACCTTGCCGCCTGACGCGGCAAACCCCTGCAGGAACATCAGTTCAGACTTGATTTCTTCGATGGCCTTGAGGCCATCGGCACCCAGCTGGCCACGCTGCAGATTGTGTTCCAGCTCACGGATACGCTTTTCCACTGATTCCTTGAGCAGACCGGCCATGCGCGACTGTAACTGTTCCAGTTCAGCATCGTACTGCAGCGCCTCACTGCTGGTGACGACAGCACCACCTGATAGCTCAGGTTCCGGTGCCGGTACCGGCAGCGCCAATACGCCGGTGGTCGCAGGTCTTGCCAGATCCAGCATACCGGAAGCTGCCAGCAGCTGCCCACCGCGCACCAGCAGAAAAACGGCGAAGGCAAAAAAAATGAAGGCAAAGACTGACAGTAATACGCGAAGCCCACGCTCACGAGCCATCTGGTCATCATCCGGGAAAGGGATGGGGGCGCGGGCTACGGGACGTTCGGAATGACGATGATGTGCTTGCAATGTTCTCACGCCTGAAGCCTCTGGTTCACTGGATTGGCCGCGCTCACTACTGACTTGAGACGAATCAGGAACTACCCTAACTATAAGTCTTAACTATGACAGAACACACCGCGGGGGTCAATCATCATGCCGGGCTTTTCCCTGCTTTCTCGATGCGCCAGCAGTAATGGATGCGCGGGTTACGCTCAAAATCCCGTGGCAGGGTCCTGCGCGTCAGATCCGTCACCCGCCATCCCGCCAGTCCCTCATCCTGCAGGCGGAACTGGCGCGCATTGGTCGAGAATATCAGGATGCCATCTTCCGTCAGCAGACGCAGCGCCAGCGCCAGCAACTCTGGATGATCACGCTGCACATCAAAACTGGCCGTCATGCGCTTGGAATTGGAAAATGTCGGCGGATCCAGAAAAATCAGGCCATAGCGCCGGCCACGATCCACCGCCTGCCTCAGCCAGGCCAGACAGTCGGCCTGGACACGCTGATGATCCCCGGCGCCGTGACCGTTGAGCGCCAGATTCCTGCCAGCCCAGTCCAGATAGGTATGTGACATGTCCACGCTCACCGTAGACAAAGCCCCACCCAGCGCCGCATACACCGTGGCCGTGCCAGTGTAGGCAAACAGGTTGAGGAAATGCCGTCCTGCGGCCAGTTCGCCAATCATGCTGCGCGTAATGCGATGATCCAGAAACAGCCCGGTATCCAGATAATCCTCGAAGTTGACCCAGAACCGGCATGGACCTTCCCTCACTTCCCAGAACTGGCCATCGCTAGCATGGCGTTCATACTGGGCACTGCCTTTCTGTTTCTTGCGGGTTTTCAGGGTAATGCGTGTCATATCAATACCCAGCACCTCGCTTACCACCGCCAGCGCCTTGACCAGACGCTGTTCTGCCTTGAGCGGATCAATCGACTGGGGTGGCTGGTACTCCTGTACCACCACATGCGCAGGACTGGTCGCATAATAGTCCACGGCTACGGCAAACTCGGGCAGATCGGCATCATAGACGCGATAAGCCGCAATGCTTTCCCTTTTGACCCAGGAAGCCAGATGCTTCACATTCTTCTGCAGGCGGTTCTTGAGCATGACCGAAGCTTCATCATGCTCAAAACGCAGCGCACGGTTGTGCATCTTGCGCTCATACTGCTGCGCCGGACTTTCATCACCGTCATGGCGCGGCACAAAATACGCTTCCGGCTCCATGCGGAAGTTCAGCAGCTTGCAGGGGATGGCACCGTTAAACAGTGGATACTGCTTGATGGCACGCACCCCCAACTGGAAAGCCAGTTCGGGATTACCGGTAAACAGCCCGACCTTCCAGCCGGTAAAGTGCGCTTTCAGCTGGCCACCGAGCATGCGGTAGACACCACGCAGCGCATCGACATCACCCATGCGCTCGCCATAGGGCGGGTTGACCAGTACCAGTCCGTAAGGCAGCGTCGTCGATAGCTGCTCCACAGGACGCACGGCAAAAGACACCACATCGCTGACCCCTGCCCTTTCGGCATTGGCCTCGGCCATGCGGATGACGCGTGCATCCTGATCCAGCCCCTCCAGTGGCGGCAGTGCTTTCAGACCGGCCTCCCGCCGCTGGCGCGCCTCCTCCAGAAGTGACTGCCAGACATCGGCCTGATAATCCCTGAGGGTAAAAAATCCATAGTAGTCACGCCCAAGACCCGGGGCAATATCCGCCGCCATCATGGCCGCTTCAATCACAATAGTCCCGGAGCCACACATCGGATCCACCAGTGCACCACCCGCAGCCAGCACCTCCGGCCACCCCGCCCGCAGCAGCAGGGCAGCGGCAAGGTTCTCCTTGAGGGGCGCAGCACCGGCAGCCTGACGGTAGCCGCGCCGATGCAGGCTATCGCCCGAGAGATCAATGCTGATCTGTGCCACATCGCGCTCAATGTGCACGTTGACCCGGACATCTGGCCGCTCCAGATCCACCGATGGCCGCTGACCGGTCGAGGCCATGAACTGATCTACAATCGCATCCTTGCTTTTCTGGGCACCAAACAGGGTATGGTTGACCACAGAACGCCGGGTCGTGAAGTCCACGGCAAAGGTATGCACCGGTGAAAAATAATCGGACCAGTTGACCGTCTGCACCGCCTCGTACAGGGCATCAGGGCTGGCCGCCGGGTGCTGCCCGAGTATCAGCAGTACCCGGTTGGCCAGTCTCGACCAGAGGCAGATCGCCATAGCCGTGCGGAATGTGGCGTGACAGGCCACGCCAGTACGCCCACTCTTGACCTCTTCCGCCCCCAGCTTCATTAATTCATCGGCCAGCAGCAGTTCCAGCCCCTGGGGCGCTGTGACATAAAGGGCATGCTTGATTTCGTTCATTAAAAGGTCATTCCCAACTTCTGGCATAATAGCCGCTCATGATACCCGATATCACCGCACTTACCGCGCAAGCTGAACTGAAGCCTCAAGCCCACAGAGCCCCATGACCCTGACTCACCTGAAACCCTCGCCCCGTCTTGACGGCCATGACCCGGAAGCCACCCGCCAGGCCATTCTGGAATACTTCACCACAACCTTCGATCTGTACGAGCACCTCTTTATCCTGCTTGAAGGTGATGATGCCTGGCAGGTCAAGCCGATCAGCCTCCGGCACCCGCTGATCTTCTACTTCGGCCATACTGCCACCTTCTTTGTGAACAAGCTGGTACTGGCAGGCCTCCTTGCAGAGCGCATTGATCCACGGATGGAATCCATGTTTGCCGTGGGTGTCGATGAAATGAGCTGGGACGATCTCAACGAGCAGCATTACGACTGGCCATCGGCCGATAGCGTACGCCAGTATCGCGCCCGGGTTCGTGAAGCCGTGACCGACCTGATCCAGACCCTGCCACTGACACTCCCCATCACCTGGGAACACGACTGGTGGCCCATCCTCATGGGTATCGAGCACGAGCGCATTCATCTGGAAACCTCATCAGTACTTATCCGCCAGCATCCGCTGCACCGGGTCAAACCCCATCCCGACTGGCAGTCTTGTGCGCTTGCCGGAGAACCGCCGGAAAACACACTGGTGGAGGTCCCAGGCGGCAGGGTCAGCATCGGCAAGCCCTATGATGCGCCTTACTATGGCTGGGACAATGAATATGGCCGTCATGAGGCTGATCTCGATGATTTCAAGGCCAGCCGCCAGCTGGTAAGCCAGCGCGAGTACCTGCGTTTTGTTGAGGCGGGAGGGTACACCGACACCCAGTGGTGGGATGAGGAAGGCCAGGGCTGGCTGGATTTCACTGGCAGCCGCCACCCCACCTTCTGGCACCGTAGTGAAAGTGGATGGCAGTTGCGTGTGCTGGCCGAGCTGATTCCCATGCCCTGGAACTGGCCGGTCGAAGTCAACTGTCATGAAGCCCGGGCCTACTGCCGCTGGCTGTCCGTCACCACCTCCCAGCCGGTACGCCTGCCCACCGAAGATGAATGGTACCGGATGCATGACTTTGCAGGTCTTTCCCCAGACAGCCCGCCAGCCCATGGCAGCGCCAACCTGAATCTGGCCATGGCCGCTTCTTCCTGCCCGGTCGATCTGCATAGCCACGGTCCTTTCCATGATCTGGTCGGCAATGTCTGGCAGTGGACCGAAACCGCCATCTATCCCTTCGATGGCTTCCGTGTCCATCCCCTGTACGATGATTTCACCACCCCCACCTACGATGGCCGCCACAATCTCTTCAAGGGCGGCTCGTGGATCTCGACCGGCAATGAGGCACAGCCTGCATCGCGCTATGCCTTCAGACGCCATTTCTTCCAGCATGCGGGCTTCCGCTATGTGGTCACGCCACGCCCCGCCGCCACGCCCAATACCTATTATGAAACTGACCGCCAGCTGTCCGAATATGCCGAATTCCATTATGGCGAGCGTTATTTCGGTGTGGAAAACTATCCGGTCGCACTGGTCAACCTGATCCGCTCGCGCCTGCAAGACCATCCCGGCCCAAAGCACTCCGCACTGGATCTGGGCTGTGCCACCGGTCGTGCCAGCTTCGAACTGGCGCGGGATTATGCCAAGGTGACAGGTGTTGATTTTTCTGCGCGTTTCATAAGTCTGGCCACCGAGATGGCAGAACAGGGACGTATCCGCTATACCCTGACTGATGAAGGCGAACTGCTCAGCTATCGTGAGCGCTCACTGGATATGCTCGGCATTGATGCTGACATCCGCGCCAGGGTAGGCTTCTATCAGGGCGATGCCTGCAATCTCAAGGCGCTGTGGACTGATCTGGATCTGGTACTGGCCGCCAACCTGATTGACCGGCTGTATGACCCTGCACGCTTCCTTGAGCTGATTGCCCAGCGCATCCGCCCGGGTGGGATACTGGTGATCAGTTCGCCCTACACCTGGCTGGAAGAACATACGCCCAAAGAAGCATGGCTGGGCGGGTTCAAGCGCGATGGCGAGTCGCTGACCACCCTGCAGGCGTTGCAGGAACATCTGGCCCCCCATTTCCGCATGCTGGGCCAGCCGGAAGATGTGCCTTTCGTCATCCGTGAAACGCGCCGCAAGTTCCAGCACACGCTGGCAGAAGTGAGTTTCTGGGAACGGCTGCATGACTGATTTTGACCGTGACATCCCTCGTAGCGGCACAGGTTCCGTCAAGTATGACGGGGCGGCTGCCCTGTTTGGCAGTAGCGCCATCCTGCCAATGTGGGTGGCGGATATGGATTTTGCGCCCCCCGAACAGGTCACCCAGGCCATCCGGGAACGCCTGGAGCATCCGGTGCTGGGCTATACCCTGGCCGTGGATGGCGTTTATGAGGCACTGACCAGCTGGATGCTGCGTCGCCATGACTGGGCCATCAGCCCGGCTGATGTCATGCTGGCCCCGGGCGTGGTTCCCAGCCTGCATGCTGCGGTGCTGGCCATGACAGCCGCTGATGATGGCATCA
>JBEBBU010000141.1:0-2714 GCA_041158225.1 Pseudomonadota bacterium
GATGATACAGGTCACAGCGACCTATTCTGACGCACTGACGGGCTATGGTTATTACGTGCCGGCCAGATTGGGTATCCACAATCCCATCCCCGTCAATGTTGAGGTGCTTTTCATAGAGTTAGGCAGGCGGGATCACTGTCTACCTGTCTGACTCGGCAGAATAAAGAGCAGACGACATGACTTGTCGGTCACACCGGACATACTCCATGTTTCAGACAGCATCCAGGAGAATTGCATGAATCATTCCTTACGGCAACAGACCATTTCCAGTATCGTCAGCAACTATCTGGCAAGCGACTACGACAGACGCCCCTACACCTGCGAAACAGGAACAGACAACACTTCTGTCACCTATAGAACCGAGCGTTCCTTGTGCCACATGCGCGCCAGCAGTTTTTATCAGGCAGATGACCGTCAGGAACGCCTTTCCATTCTTGCTTACTGCAGTATCCGTATCCCTGAACAGCAGCGCATGGAAGTCGCCAGGTTTCTGGTACGGGTGAATAGCCGTCTGTTCTGGGTCAAGCTGGAACTTGATATGGATGACGGCATCGTGCGGACTTCCGTCAGCATACACCTTCGGGACTATCCGCTTTCACGCACCATGCTGGCAAGCATGGAAGATAGTGCCCTGTCCACGCTGGATGACCTCTATCCACTGATTATGAACATTGCCTATGGCACCATGAAAGCAGAGGATGCTTATGCCAGATACTGCGAATTGCTGGAAGAAGCACTGAGGGAATCCGTATGAATGCCTCCATCTATCCTATGGCCCAGAGCAACAGCATGCCCGCAAGCCTCGCCCAGTGTATCCGCACCTATCTCAGTGATGTGGAATGGTCGCATGAAGAATCAGCCAGAAAAAACTGGATCCGTTTCAAGGCGCGCATCATGCTGGATCATGCAACAGTAACCACCATGATCCGCTGTCAGGAAGAGACCCGGCAACTCAGTGTATACACGCATGCACCACTTTATATACCAGCAGAGGTTTGTCAGGAAATCCTTGCCTTTGTCACCCGGGCAAATTACCGTACCCCGGCAAGAATCGAGTTCGATCCGAATCAGGGGCGCATCAAGTTTTGTGTGGATGCGGCGCTGCCTGACAGTGATCCCAGCCTGTCATTTATTGGGCAGATGGTACAATTGAACCATGATGCTCTGGACTGCTTCATGCCCGGGATTCTGCGTATATGCTTTGGAGGCATCAGCGCCAGTGAAGCCTGGTCGGAGATTGGTACCTGAGATGACAGACGACGGTTGGCTGATGAAGCAGGATCAGGATTTAAAGCAGGAGTAAGAGCGCTTGAATACCTTGGAGCATCATGACAATCCCCATCATGCAGCCAACCGCCATGAACCCAAGGACGCCATTCTACGCCAGTGGCTGATGCTGCAGATGATACCCAGAGAGCCTGCTGGTATTACCGTCAGCCAGTTGCGGGAACGGCTGATGAATCTGGATCCGCTTTATACCGTGCACAGACGGACCATTGAGCGCAATCTCAACCAGTTGATGAGCGTCTTCCCGGCGCTGGACTTCCGTGAATCACCTGCCGGCAACCTGTGGTTCTGGGAGAGAGATACGGTCATGGATGTGCCAAGGCTGGATGTCAAAAGCGCCCTGATGTTCCGTCTGGCAGAAAACTTCCTGACACCCATGTTTCCGAGAGCCACGCTGGATGATCTGCGTCCCCATTTCCGCCAGGCAGAACGGGCGCTGCGTGAATCGGGCCATCATGGTTACTCAGACTGGCCTGAAAAAATCCAGCTGATACAGAACTCCATCCAGCTCCAGCATCCGGAAGTCAATCCGGACATCCTCGCGATTGTTTACGATGCCCTGTTTCAGGACAGGCAGTTCAGCATGCTCTACCGCAACCGTGGTGGTGAGGAAAGAAACTTCCTGGTCAGCCCGAGAGGACTGGTGTTCAGGGACGGTATCATCTACCTTGTTGCCACTTTGCATAACTACACGGATCTCAAACAGTTGCCACTGCACAGGATGCTGGCCGCTGAACTCACCGATCAGGCAGTTCAGCCCTTACCCGGTTTTAATCTCAAACGCTATGTGAGTGCCTACTTTGACTATCCCCTGCACGCCCTCCCATCCAGAGGAGATGCGGAGCACCCCACGCCAGAAAACCTGACCATTGAAATTGCCATGCATGCCATCGCTGCCGTTCATCTCAAGGAATCTCCGCTAGGCAGTGACCAGACCAGTGAAGCCATGGCAGATGGCAGAATCAGGTTCAGGGCCACGGTAGCCAATACCGAGCGTCTGCGCTGGTGGCTGCTGAGTTATGGCCCAGGCATTGAAGTACTTGCGCCTCAATACCTGCGCGAAGAAATGATGGCCAAGGCACAGGAAATGGCAGGCATTTACGGATCGAATTAGGAACGGAAAACAGCCCAATCCCGGGCGGGCCAGAAAAAGCCGCCCGGAGAACTGTCAGCAGATTAAAGCACGATATCGGTAGCAGAAAGGCTGGTAACGCCAAGCAGCACAATGGAAAACTCAGCGTCGGCATCCTTGTCGGTGCTGCCGAAAAGCGTCTGGCTGCCAGTATCAAACCAGAGCACACCATTACCACCGTCTATGGCAGGCGCAGTTGCTGAGAATGTGAACGTATCATTGCGCGTCAGTCCAGCCTTGGCATCCATGGCTGACAGATCGATAAGGTCGCCTGCAGTAAAATCAGTAATAGTGT
>JBEBBU010000142.1:0-7276 GCA_041158225.1 Pseudomonadota bacterium
ACTTTCCTGCCACCATCACTGAAGACCAGCTGCATCTGCACAGTAATCCCCTGCTGGCAGCCTGGGGCAAGCAGGGACGCGATTTTGTGCGTTTGCTGGATGAATGGGATGACCCTGAAAATACCCGACGCATCGGCTTCCAGAAGATTGATGTTTATCAGGAAGTACCAGAAGCGCAGGCCAATCTGTTGCAACAGGTACAGAACGCCATTCTCAATCTGGAACCTTTGCCATCGCCACCGACAACACGCACACCGGTTGCTTTAGAGGATCACTCCATCGCGTTTCACATCGCCCACAGCCCGCAACGCGAAGTCGAGGTACTGCACGACCAGCTGCTCAGACTTTTTGATCACTCATCAGGCGTAGCCGCCACGCTGACACCCGCCGACGTCATCGTCATGGTGCCCGACATTGACCGCTACGCCCCGCATATCGAAGCGGTCTTTGGCCAGTTTGACAGCCGGGACGCCCGCAACATTCCATTCAGTCTCGCCGACCGCCGGCAACGCGGACACAACCCGATACATGTAGCCCTGGAATACCTGCTGGGCCTGCCAGAAGCCCGCATCACCTCCAGCGAAATACTCGATCTGCTGGATCTGGACGCCGTACAGCAGCGCTTTGGACTGAGCAAAGACAGCATTCCGCTACTACGCCGCTGGATACTGGAATCCGGCGTGCGCTGGGGGCTGGATGCCAGCCATCGGCATGCCCTGGAACTGGGGGCAGACCTGGCCCAGAACACCTGGCAGTTTGGTCTTGACCGCATGTTGCTCGGCTATTGCATGGGTCATGCCGCCGACTACCACGAGATCACCCCCTATGATGAAATCGCCGGTATTGAAAGTGCGAATCTGGGGCCACTATGCCTGTTCATGCAGCGCATTGCCGACTACCGCGCCGAACTCGCGTTACCCGCGACACCAGCTGAATGGGCCAAGCGCCTCGAAAATCTGTTCGACGCCTTTTTCAAAGCCGGCAACACCGCAGACCGTCGCAGCCTGGATCGACTCAAAACCAGTCTGGCGCAATGGCTGACTTACTGCCAGTCCGCGCAGCTTGAAGAAACCCTGCCCCTGGCGGTGGTGCGTGAAGCCTGGCTTTCCAGCCTGGACGAACCGGATTTAAGCCAGCGATTCCTGGCGGGTCGTGTCAATTTCTGCACACTGATGCCCATGCGCGCCATCCCCTTTAAAGTGGTCTGCCTGCTGGGCATGAACGATGGCGACTTTCCGCGCAGCCAGCCCCAGCGCACCTTTGATCTGATGCGCATACCCGGCGCTTACCGCCCGGGTGATCGGGCACAGCGCGAAGACGACCGCTATATGTTCCTGGAAGCCCTGCTGTCTGCCCGTGAAAAACTGCTCATCAGCTGGGTGGGCAGAAGCATACGCGATGACAGCGAAATACCCGCCTCGGTACTGGTCAGCCAGCTGCAGGATTACCTGCAATCCGGCTGGATGCTAGCGCAGGATCAGTCTCCATTGCTGGATCACCTGACCCTCAGCCATGCACTGCAACCCTTCAGTACCCGCTATTTCACCACACAGCAGGATGCACGCTGGTTCAGCTATGCCCATGAGTGGCGCACATCAGTGGCCACTGGCAGCCAGCCAGCCAGTACCTCACACGACAATCAGCTCCAGGCACCCAAAGAACTGGAAAGCGTATCGCTCAGAAAACTGGAGCGATTCCTCAAAAACCCGGTGACCTACTTCTTCAATGAACGATTGAGTGTGTATTTCGAAAATGAAGCCAGCAAAACTGAAGACAGCGAGTCCTTCGTGCTCGATCGCCTGCAGCAGCATGTTCTCGCCAACGATCTGCTCAAGGCCAGATTAAGTACGATACAGTCAGATGAAGACTATAGTCGCTATCTCACCACGCAGCGCCAGCAGGGCAGTTTGCCTCTGGCCGGATTTGGAGCGAACATCCAGATGGATCTGGATAAAAAAGCAGGGTTAGTGGCTGATCGTTACCAGAGTTTGCTTAAAGAATGGGGCGAAGTCTTGCCACATCCCCATGCCATTCAGGGTATGGCGTTCGAACTGGGCGATCACCGGATCACGCTGGACGACTGGCTGACCCAACTCAGACAGCATCGTCATGCAGCGGATCAATACGCCATCATCCAGACACGCCCATCTGCTGTGCTGAGCACGAAGGGTAAAATCAGCCATCACCATCTCACCAGCCTCTGGATCCAGCATCTTGCCGCCAATGCCGCCGACTTCAGGACTCAGTCCTATCTGGTGGGTACCGATAGCTGGATTGAGCTGGCTCCCATGACCAAGACAGACGCCCATAAGGTGCTGGAGACACTAGTGGCCGCCTGGTACGTATCACTTCAGGCACCATTGCCAGTGGCGCCTAAAACGGCCTTTGCCTACCTCTCATCCGATAAAGAACCGCTGGCAGCTGCCCAAAAATCCTATGCCGGTGACGGCTACACCAGCGAAGGTGAAATGGGCTATGACGCCTATCTCAAACGCGCCTATCCGAGCTTCGACGCCTTAACAAAAGCAGCAATAGACGGCAAACACTTCACTGACTGGCTTAACCTGCTCTATCAACCCCTGTTCAAAACAGCCAACGTAAAAGGAGAGCACTGATGCCCATGCAACCATTAAATGCTCTCACCCTGCCCTTGCAGGGCATACAGCTCATAGAAGCCAGTGCCGGCACCGGAAAAACCTGGACCATCGCCGCCCTGTATGTGCGCCTGATCATCGGCCATGGTGACGCAGCGTTAGCCTTCAACCACGCCCTGCTGCCGCAGGACATATTGGTCGTGACGTTTACCGAAGCGGCCACGGCGGAGTTACGCGACCGCATACGCAGGCGCCTCACCGAAGCTGCTGACTGTTTCAGAGACGCTGCCCAACCCGATCCATTCATGCAGCAACTGCTGGATGCCTACCCGGAGAGCAGCGTGCGTCTCGCGCATGCACACCGTCTGGCAGTCGCAGCCGATAGCATGGATGATGCGGCTATTTTCACCATTCATGGCTGGTGTAGCCGTATGCTGAAACAGCATGCCTTCGACAGTGGCGCACCCTTTATCCTGAACATTGAAGGTGAAGAAAAAGAACTGCTCAACGAATGCGTACGTGATTTCTGGCGCTCGGTGTTTTACCCTCTGGAGACAGAGGCCTGTCGCCTGGTCATGGAGATTACCCCCTCGCCAGATGCGCTGCAAAAACAGATCGGCAGCCTCATCAGGGAAACACCCGATGCGCTGGCGCAGCTTAGCGCCAATGGCGCCGCTGCGGTGAACGATGTATCAGGTATACAGGCTGCGATTGAAAACCATTTGGCTTACATGGAGCAACTGGCGCAGTTGGAACTGCACGCTCGCAATCTATGGCAAAAGCATCAGGATGAAATCGAGGGTATTCTGCAAATTGCCAGGCAATCCGGTCACTTAAATGGCAACTCCTATAGGAATTTTGATAATCGATTGCAGGCGTTCAGAAATTGGGCGACACAGGGCATCACCATAGAAAATGACTGGTTTAAGCGATTTTCAACCGGTGGTTTCAAGCTCAACGCAGCAGCCAACGGTATCGAACCCGAACACTCTGCCTTCAGAGCCATAGCAGACTGGCTGGAAGCCGGCGAACAGAATAATACCGCTGAAGCCTTCCACAACGCCATCCTCAGTGGTGCTGCTTTCTGGATCACTGACCGCTTTGCAAAAGAAAAAAACCGCTTGGCACGACTGGATTATAACGACCTGATCCACAAGCTGGATCTGGCCTTGCAGAATGGCGCCGCTGGCGAGCGACTGGCACAGATTATACGCACCCAGTTTCCGGTAGCCATGATTGATGAGTTCCAGGATACCGATCCGGCGCAATACCGTATCTTTGAAACCATTTATGGTAGCGACGCTGCGCTGGATACGGCCTGGCTGATGATCGGCGATCCCAAACAGGCGATCTATGGCTTCCGTGGCGCCGATATTTTCACCTATCTGAAAGCACGTCAGCGCAGCGGCGTAGGCCATCACACCCTGGCAACCAATCATCGCTCAACCAGACCGCTGGTGGCCGCCGTGAACCAGTTGTTCGAGTTTGCCGATGGCCATGCAGCCGGAGCGTTTCTCTTCAGGCCAGATAACGATGCGGACAACCCGATGGCCTACCAGCCGGTGAATGCCAAAGGCCGCGACGAAGTCCTGATCATAGAGGGCGAGGAAGCAACCGCCCTGAACCTCTGGCACTATGCCAACGACCATGCAGCGATAGGTATCACCAGCTATCGCGCGAAAATGGCAGCTGTGTGCGCCAATGAAATTGCGCGCCTGCTGACTCTGGGACAAAAGGGTCAGGCTTACTTTGCCCATAAGGATGCCACCCAACAGCCGCTCAAGGAAGCGGATATTGCCATTCTGGTACGCGATGGCACGGAGGCAGGCGCTATCCGCGCGGCACTGTTCCGGCGCGGCCTGCGCAGTGTTTACATGTCGGATCGGGATTCGGTCTATGACTCCCAGGAAGCCAGAGACTTGCTGGTCTGGTTGCGGGCCATGCTGTCACCGCAGGATGGGCGACTGCTGCGTGCTGTACTGGCAACGCATACTCTGGGTTTTGCTTACACCGAGATAGAACACCTGAGCACCGACGAAATTGCGCTGGACAGGCTGATCAGCCAATTCACGCATTATGGAGCACTGTGGAACGGCAAAGGTGTGCTGCCCGCCGTCCGGCAACTGATCATAGATCACCAGATCCCGGCGCGACTGATGCAACGGCCTGATGGTGAGCGTGCCCTGACCAATCTGCTGCATCTTGCCGAACTGTTGCAGACTGAAGGCGTGCAGCGGGATGGCGAACAGGGCCTGTTGCGCTTTTTTGAGGAAACGCTGCAACTGGACGGCCAGGCGGCAGAGGATAGCGTCATCCGTCTGGAAAGTGATGCCGCGCTGATCAAGGTGATCACCATACACAAGTCCAAAGGACTGGAATATCCCCTGGTATTTCTGCCTTTTATCTGCAGCTATAAGGAAACCAATACGACCCGTTCCTCCTATTTCAAATATCACAATGAGCGTCAGGCCCTGTCGCTGGAGATGGTGAAGCTTGCCTCTGACCAGGCAATCAAACTGATGGATCGTGAACGGTTGCAGGAAGAATTGCGGCTGTTCTATGTCGCCGTGACGCGTGCACGCCATGCCTGCTGGCTAGGCATTGCTCCCATAAAGACGGGTAACGGCAACGCCTGTCAGATACATAAGGGTGCCATGGGCTATATCCTCGACGGTGGAGCAGAAATAAGCGCAGATGCACTGAGACATCATCTGGAACAACTGCAAAACGGCCATGCGGACATCCGGATTATCGATGCTGTTGACACCGATGAGGTACGTTATCAGGCAACAACAGCGTCAACGACACTAGCGCAAGCGCTCGACTTCAAAGGCACGTTCGAGAACTGGTGGATCGCCAGTTACAGTGCACTCAAGCTGGTAGAAGATAAGCACGCGGCTCAAGATGAACAAGCCGCTCCTGTCCATGTGGAAGTGCTGTCAGCAGATACTTCGAGGGATGACCAGCATCAGGAAGAAGCCGACAGTCCAGACGATAATCTTCCCCCCCAAAGCGGTCAGCAGGCCGCCGCAGTCGCCATGCATGCTTTCCCGGCAGGACCTGAACATGGTGTATTCCTGCATGACTGGCTGGAAAGAGCTGCCTTGAAAGGATTCGATGTACTGGCCAGCGATGCCACACAACGTGAAAACCTGCTACAGGGCATGTTGAAAAACGGCCGTTACCAGGATTTTCAGGATACGCTGCGGCATTGGCTGGAACAGTTCATCAGCACGCCCTTCAAAACGCCGGCCGCAACCCTCACCCTGTCAGCACTGGCAGCCCGGGATTGCGTCACTGAGATGGAGTTCTGGATCGAGTCGCATCAGGTCAATGTCACACGGATGGACAGACTGATCAGCCAGGCGATTCTTCCGGGTGCAGAGCGTCCGGCACTGGGTTACAACCTGCTGAACGGCATGCTCAAGGGGTTCATTGACCTGTTATTCCGGCATGACGGCAAGTACTATGTGGTTGACTACAAGTCCAACCGTCTGGGCAAAACCGATGCGGAGTATACCGAGGCCAACCTGAATGCTGCGATCCTGAAGAAACGCTATGACGTCCAGTATGTGCTGTATGTACTGGCACTGCACCGCTATCTGAAATCCAGACTCGGGGATGGCTATGACTACGAGACCCATATCGGAGGTGTCGTGTATTTCTTCCTGCGAGGACTGAAGGGGCCAACCCAGGGCGCGCATTACAACCGGCCCGCAAAGGCCTTGATCGAGCAACTGGATGCCCTGTTTCAGGGACATAAGGAGATCGCTGATGCCCACTGATAGGCTGGAAGGTCTGGAGACCTGGCTGAAAGCCGGTTGGCTGCGACCGATTGATTATGCCTTTGCAGTGTTTCTGCAACGGCAGGATCCGCAAGGAGATGGACTCGTGCTACTGGCCGCAGCGCTGGCCAGTTACCAGTATGGCAAAGGTCATATCTGCCTTGATTTGGCCAAGGTACTGGCCAATCCCGCTCACGTATTCGGGAGACCGGAACAGCCCGATACGGCAACTACGCAGCCAATACCGCCCCTGCCCCTGCCCCTGCTTGATGGCATCGATCTCGCTGGCTGGCTGGCTGCACTTGGCGCTTCCGATCTGGTGGGTCACGCTAGCAGTCACCGGCCGCTGACACTGGATCACGGTCAAGTGTATCTGACCCGTAACTGGGTCAATGAGCAGACTGTAGCCACTGCAATTAACCGCAGAAGTGAAGTCGTGACATCCGGACAGGCCGAATTCAAAGCACGGCTGGATGCCCTGTTCCCCCCATCCCAGACGGGTATGACACCGCCCTCCCCTGACTGGCAGAAGATTGCCTGTGCGCTGGCGACCCAAGGTCGCATCCTGATCATCACAGGAGGCCCAGGCACCGGTAAAACCTTTACGGTAGTGCGTTTGCTGGCACTGTTACAGGGTGGAGATCAGGATAAACTGCGTATCCTGCTGGCTGCGCCGACCGGTAAGGCAGCGGCTCGCCTGACCGAATCGATTGCTGATGCCATGGCCTCCTTACCTGACAGCCTGCGCGACAGGATTCCCTCGAAAGCCATGACGCTGCATCAGTTACTGGGCTCCAGAAAGCATTCGCGGCATTTCAGGTATAACCAGGAGCAGCCATTGCAGGCTGATGTGGTCGTGGTGGATGAAGCCTCGATGATCGACCTTGAAATGATGGC
>JBEBBU010000143.1:0-18362 GCA_041158225.1 Pseudomonadota bacterium
CGGGTGCCAAACAGCTGGATACCCTCGATTTTGGCTACGTGGGCAGCCCCATCACCATCGATATCGCCCATAGTGCCGCAACAAAAATCAGTGTCAGCTACGACCTGGCGACCACCGAAGCTGGCAGGCTGAATGCCTTTGAAAGCATTCGTGGTGGCAGCAGCACTGACCGCTTTGTCATGGGTGACGATATCACTTTCTCCGGACAGCTGGCAGGCGGTGGCATACCCGCCTTCGATTTCAAGTTCCTGGATATTCTGGATTACAGCCACTGGACCTCAGCGGTCAGCATTGACTACCGCGCCGTGCGCAGCGCAGCGGATAGCGGCCAGGCGACTGGCACCGTCTCCGTGACCGGGCTGACGCATGTCATCGGTGGCAGCAGAAACGACAGTTTCCAGGGCGGTGATTTCCCGGTATGGTTTGAAGGCGGTGCCGGCCAGGACAGCCTGAGCGGCTCCTCCCAGAACGACCAGCTTGCCGGCGGCGATGGCAATGATGCCCTCGATGGCCGCAGTGGTGCTGACCGCCTCAGCGGTGGCCGGGGTGATGACCGTTATGTTGTGGATGATGGCGGCGACAGCATCGTCGAGCTGGCAGCATCCGGAACTGACAGCGTCACCAGCAGTGTCAGCCTGACCCTTTGGGATCATGTTGAAAATGCGACGCTGACAGGCAGCGTCCCACTCAGCCTGACCGGCAACAGCCTGGCCAATGTGCTGACTGGCAATGATGGCAGTAACCGGCTGGAAGGCCTCGGTGGCGGCGATCAGCTGTCTGGAGGCCGGGGCAGCGATAGCCTGAGTGCCAGCGGTGATGGTAACCGCCTGACCGGAGGCCTGGATAGCGACCGGTTTATCCTGACAGGGCTGGGTACAGGCCATACCAATACCATCACCGATCTCAGCGGCGGCGAATCACTGCAGCTCAGCGACCTGAACATGATCGCACCGCTGCATGAGGGCAAAGGCCTGAAACTGATGGCGGGCGAGATCGAATACCGGGTCGCCGCAGGCAAGACCTGGCTCACCCTGGGTCTGGATGCCTTGCCAGGTGCTGACAGTGCAGTGGTACTGGAAGGCTTCACCACACCCGAGCGTCTCATGGTCCATGGCAACCGCCTGAGTGTCAATCAGGCTCCGAGCGGCGGCCTGTCCATCACGGGTTCACCGCTGGTAGGCAATACCCTCCGCGTCAGCCAGACGCTGGATGATGCCGATGGCATGGGCACCCTGAGCTATCTATGGCGCGCCAATGGCCTGCCCATCAAGGGCGCCACCGGCAAACAGTATGTGGTAACGGCCGATGATGCCGGCAAAGCCATCAGCGTCACAGCCAGCTATACCGACGCTGACGGCTTCAGCGAAAGTCGCACCTCGGCGCCTCTCCGCCCCATCGGCGCCGTACGTAAAATCTTTGCCATCGATGGTTATCTCGCCCACGCCCGGGTATGGCTGGATGCCAACGGCAACCAGCTGCTGGATGCCGGCGAACCCGTGACCCTCACCGATGCCAGCGGTGCTTTCGAGGCATTCGACAGCATGGATGGCATCCTCCATGTCGATGCCAACCCTGAAGGTGGCAGCGTGGATCTGTCCACTGGCAGCGCCTTCAGCGGTGCTTATACCGCACCTGCCAGCGCCAGTGTCATTACCCCTCTGACCACACTGCTGGTCGCTGCCGGCGAAGCACTGCCGGATCTGCCAGCGGAAGCCGTGGAACAGCAGGTCAAGGCGCTGCTTGGCATTGATGCTGATGTTGATCTGACCCACTATGATCCGCTGCTGGCCGCCGCCTCTGATAATGAAGGCGCCATCATCCAGGCCATCGAGGTACAGGCAGCGGCCAGTCAGGTAGCCAATCTGCTGGATCTCGCCACGGCACTGACAGCTCCCGAAAACATCACCCCTCTGGATATCAGCCAGAATGTCGCCGCCCAGCTGGTCAGGACGGGACTGGCGCAGGGCGGCCTGGCACTGGATGACCCGTCCGTCATCAGCAGTACCCTGGAAAAAGCAGTCACGACCCTGAGTGCAGACATCCTCGACAGGGTCGCCTCCGCCGCAGCGCTGCTCAACCAGACCATCAGTCAGGTTGCCAGCGATGCCCAATCGTCTCCCTCTGATGGTGCCAGCAGTCTGGCGCTGATCGTCGCCACCCAGATTGTCACCCGCAATGATCTGGCCAGCCAGGCCCTGCAGGGCGAAGTGACGCTGGATGAAAACACCGTAGCGGATACGCTGGCCGCAGCCACCAGCGAAGTGTCACAACTCTTCGTTGCAGTTGAAGGCGTCACCATGATCAATCATGCCGCCACCGGAGAACTGCTGATTGAAGGCATTGAGGAGGAGGGCCAGACCCTTAGCGTCTCAGCACAGCTCGCTGATGTGGATGGCCTCGGACCACTGCACTTCCAGTGGCTGCGTGACGGCAGCCCGATCCATGGCGCCAGCGGCCTTGCATACCTGCTGAACCAGGATGATGTCGGTCACCGTATCAGCGTGGCCACCAGTTATACCGACCGGCTCGGCTATGACAACCTGTTCAGCGGCAGCAGTACAGGCCCGATTGCCAATCTGAACGCACCTGTCAGCGGATCCGTCAGCATCAGTGGTTTTGCGGGTGTCGGCCAGACACTCAGCATTGCTGCTGCCATGGCAGACGGCGATGGCCTCGGAGCGCTCAGCTGCCAGTGGTATGCCGATGGAGCAGCCATCAGCAACGCCACAGCCACCAGCTTCGCCGTCACTGCGGCAGAAGCTGGCAAAGTCATCAGCGTCACCGTGAGCTTTACCGATGGTTACGGTACGGAAGAATCGCTGAGTGCTGAGGCGACCGCTGCCGTGCTGGCGCCACTGGCCGGTGCCAGCGCCAGAACGGACCGTCTGACAGGCACCGAGGACAGTGACTACCTCACAGGAGATGCCGGCAATGACCAGCTCCAGGGGCTAGCGGGTGCTGACTGTCTGGATGGAGGCACGGGCAGTGACCAGCTGAATGGCGGCAGTGGCGATGACATCTATATCGTCGACAACCGCAGCGACCGGGTGATGGAAAACATCCAGGGCAAAAGCCAGCAGGATGCAGGCGGCACCGACACCGTCATAAGCAGCGTCAGCTGGACTTTGGGCAGCTTTGTCGAGCATCTGGTGCTCACCGGCAGCAGCCGTCTGGATGGCAGTGGCAATACGCTGGATAACCGCATGACCGGCAACAGCGCCCGCAATGTCCTTGATGGCAAGGCTGGACTGGATAGCATGGATGGCATGGAGGGAGGCGATGTCTACCTGATCACCAGTGCCAGTGATCACACGCAGGCAGAAATCAGCGATAGCGGCAGCGATGGTGTCGATGAACTGCGCTTCGCTGCCACCAAAGCGCAGACACTGAAGCTGTTTGCAGCCGATACCGGCCTCGAACGCATCATCATCGGCACCGGCAGCAAGGACAGCGCGGTCACCACCGGCACCACAGCCCTGAACATGGATGCCAGCGAAGCCGGCAATGCCCTGGAACTGACCGGCAATGCCGGCAAAAACCAGCTGACAGGCACTGCCTTCAATGATGTCATCACTGGCGGCAAAGGAGGCGATATCCTGTCCGGTGGCAAGGGCGCCGACACCTTCAGTTTCCGTAGCGGCGACAGTAGCGGCAGTGGCACAGGCAAAATGGACAGCCTGCTGGATTTCACGCCAGGCGAGGATATCATCCACTTCAGCTCGGCCCTGAGCGCTGTTTCCAGCAACGATGCTGCCAGCGCCAGAATGGCCGCGCTGGATGGCCTGACCGGCATCGCCAGTTTTGCCGAGGGTTCAGGGCTTACCCTGAAGGACGCCCTGGCCGATATCGGCAGTGCATTCAAGGCATCGGGTGATAAGGCCGGGCTGTTCAGCCTGTTCCAGCTCGACCAGCAGGGCGACTTCTATCTGCTGGTCTCTGATGGCAAAAGCGGTATCGGCAGCAACGATACCGTCATCCGGCTGGTGGGCGTGGACAGCCTGCAGGGCTACCAGCTGCTGAATGGGGATCTGTTACTCACAGGCTAGGGAACATTTCAGGTAGGCCAGAGTCTTAATGACGTAACCGTTTTCTCTTCATACTACTTCGACCCACCGGCATCTCCTCTCTCAACCTGGCCGGTGGGTCTTTTTTTTGGGCCTATGCGCCATCCCTGGCATGAATTAGAATGCACGCAGATCCATAACTTTTAATATCCTGACGATACGGAGCAGCAGCAATGGCTTTTCTGGCAATACTGGCATTACTCTTCACGGCATCACAGTTTGCCATCGTGATCACCATCCTGCTGATGAAAAAACATCAGGCAGGCTGCGGAAAATGCCAGTCCGTGACCGGGCTGGATCAGCAGCCCGCCAATCTGGTGGTCAAGCTGGCACACTTCTATTCCGATAAGATCCAGGCCTACAAATGCGGGGAATGCGGCTGGAGCGGACTGTTACGCTAGTCTGCCAGCACCACAGAAAAGGCCGACAATAATGTCGGCCTTTTCTTTATGCCTGACATGATTTCAGGCTGCTATACCGGATGGTCGTGCAACACGGCCTTGACGGCTGCATGACGCCTGCGGCGCCGGCTGTGGTACAGCCTGTCCGCCAAAGGATGAAGCACCATAAAAAACAGTCCCAGCAGCAGCATGGCCAGAACCGGATACAACAGTATCGGTATTGCATCAAACATAGCATCACCTCGCCTTTTGCAAGCAAGACGACGGGCATACCTGCGTATACCGCCTTCCCAGACACAATGAGTTACAGATCCTCATTACCCATCACTTGGAGCGCATCCAGCATCCAGAGTTCAGCTCCGGATTTCACACTTTTGTGACAGTATGATTAAATCACATAAGCTTTTGCAAAAAAAGCCAATACCGTCCCAGATCCCGATATCAGGTGTTCATGCCTCGAAAGGATGCCGCAGCACGATGGTATCCAGACGGTCAGGACCGGTAGACAGCACATCCACCCGCACACCACTGACTTCCTCCAGACGCCGGACATAAGCCCTGGCCGCAGCAGGCAGCTCATCAAAACTGCGAATGCCAGCGGTAGACTGCTGCCAGCCAGGCAGGGTTTCAATGACAGGCTCACAGCGTGCATAGTTCTCAGCACCGATAGGCAGGGTATCAATCACCTCCCCCTGGTAACGATAGCCCACACAGACCCCGATCTCAGGCAGCTCATCCAGCACATCCAGCTTGGTCAGGCAGATGCCACTCAGGCTGTTCAGCTGGGCAGAACGCCGCATCAGCACCGCATCAAACCAGCCACAGCGACGGCGGCGACCCGTCGTTGCACCAAACTCGGCACCTTTCTGTGTCAGATGCTCACCCACCTCATTGTCCAGCTCGGTGGGGAATGGCCCATTGCCGACACGGGTAGCATAAGCCTTGGTGATACCCAGCACATAATCGAAGGCCAGCGGACCCACCCCGGAACCACAGGCAGCACCGCCTGCCGTAGTATTCGAAGAGGTCACAAAAGGATAGGTACCGTGATCAATGTCCAGCATCGCACCCTGGGCACCTTCAAACAGCACACGCCTGCCTTCAGCCTGCATGCGATGCAGTTCACCGGCAACATCACCCAGCATCGGCTGGATCTGCTCGCCCAGCGCCAGGGTCTGATCCAGCATGGCCTGATAATCCAGCGCTTCAGCCCCCAGAAAACCGGTCAGGACAAAATTGTGGTAGTCCAGCAGTTCACGCAGACGTTCAGCCAGCAGCGCCGGCTGTTTCAGATCACCGGCACGCAGACCGCGCCGCGCTACCTTGTCTTCATAGGCAGGCCCAATGCCACGGCCAGTGGTGCCAATGGCATTACCGCCACGCGCCACTTCACGCGCCCTGTCCAGTGCCACGTGCACCGGCAGGATCAGGGCACAGGCCTCACTGATCAGCAGGCGGTCGCGGATACTGACACCAGCCGCTTCCAGCACCTGCATTTCTTCCAGCAGGGCTTCCGGCGACAGCACCACACCATTACCGATCATGCAGCGTACGCGACCGTGCAGAATGCCCGAGGGAATCAGATGCAATACGGTCTTCCTGCCCTCAATCACCAGCGTGTGACCGGCGTTATGCCCACCCTGGAAGCGCACCACAGCATCCGCGCCCTCTGTCAGCAGATCAACCAGCTTGCCTTTACCTTCATCCCCCCACTGGGTTCCGATTACCACGATATTCTTCGCCATGCGCTTTCTTTCTTGTCCGTTGACTCTGATGGTTGAAAAAGTGTCAGACCTGTAGCATATCCCAGCTTTGCTCTCCCCGCCCCGGTATCAGAAAGTGGGAACAGCCGAGCTTGCGTGCAGTCACGCCATTGAGGGCATCATCCGGTGATGCCGGATCCAGCAGTTCGATCACCGCACGGCCAGTCATGCGCAGGGTGGTAATGCGTGCGCCCAGCGTCAAGTCATCGGGATACAGGGCCGTCGGTGCCAGAACCGGCCCCTGCCAGTCTTCATCATCACGACGACGCTCAGGCAGCAGACGCAGCCACTGACGCAGATCAGCACTGAATCCAGTCGCTGGACGCGCCGCCCCGAAACTGCCGCCAACATCATTGTAACGCCCGCCACGGGCAATCTCTCGCCCCTGCCCCGGCACAAAAGCCGCGAAGACAATACCGGTCTGGTAGCGGTAACCACGCAGTTCGGTCAGATCAAACTGGATGGGCAACGTGGGCATGAAGTGTTTCAGCTGCCTGCCCAGTCCTTCCAGTTCGTCCAGCGCCGCATAGACCTGGGGGCCAGCATCAGCCAGCACCTCACGCGCCCTGGACAGTGCATCCGGCCCGTACAGTTCCGGCAGAACCCGCAGATGGGCAGCAGGCCCGGCTGGCAGGTCAAGCGCCGCCAGATAAACTGCCAGATCGGGTGCCGCCTTCTGCTGCAGCAGGGAAAAAATGGCAGACTCCTGCGCCTGGCCCAGCCCGGCCTGTCGTGCCAGTTCATGGAATATGCCGACATGCCCGAGATCGAGATGCACATTCCCGATGCCACACAGACCCATGACATCCAGCATCAGCCTGATGATTTCAACATCAGCCCCAATACCGGCGTGACCATATATTTCCGCCCCCACCTGCATGGGCGTGCGGGTTTTTTCCAGATGATGGGTACGGGCACGCAGTACCGTCCCCAGATAGCAGAAACGCGCCGGCACATCCAGCCTGGAACTCCTGGCATCAATCCGCGCCACCTGCGGTGTCATGTCGGCACGCAGACCCAGCATACGACCGCTGTCCTGATCCGTCAGCTTGAACGTCTGCAGGTCAAGATCATGCCCCGCCCCCGTCAGCAGGGCATCCAGATATTCAATCAGCGGAGTAATCACCTGACGGTAACCCCACAGCTCGAACCGGTCCAGAATCAGCCGCCGCAGGTTTTCCATACGGGCGGCTTCTTCAGGCAATACCTCCTCAATACCTTCCGGCAGAAGCCAGCGGTCATCTGCCGTACGGGTAGTGAACTGCATACCTGCCTCCATCACTTGCCCAGAGGCCTGTTGAAATAACGGAAGAACTCGCTATCCGGTTCCAGCACCAGTGAATCGCCCTCATGCACCGATTCCCGGTAAGCCTGGAGACTGCGGTAGAAGGCATAGAAATCCTTGTCCTCGCCATACGCGCGGGCGTAAGTTTCAGCGGCAATCGCATCGCCCTCACCACGCTTGCTTTCCGCTTCACGGAAAGCATCAGCCAGGATCACCTCACGCTGACGGTCGGCATCAGCACGGATGCGCTCGGCAGCCTCAGCGCCTCTGGAGCGGAAGTCACGCGCCACCCTGGCACGCTCCGCTTCCATGCGGTGATACACCGATGAACTGACCTCACTGGGCAGATCCACGCGCATCACCCTGACATCCACAATCTGGATACCCAGAGCCTCAGCCACAGGACTGGCCGCCGCGATCAGCACATCACGGATCTGGCTGCGCTCGGCAGACACCAGTTCACGGATGGTACGCTTGCTGAACTCGTTACGCATGGCATCCTTGATGATCTGGTCAAGGCGCACATTGGCCTGTACCGAATCGCCGGACACCGTGGTGTAGTACTTGCTGACATCACGGATACGCCATTTCACGAACGAATCCACAATCACATTCTTCTTTTCAGAAGTCAGGAAACGTTCAGGACGGGATTCCAGTGTCAGGATGCGGCTGTCAAACTTCTTGACGTTGTTGATCAGCGGCCACTTGAAATGCAGACCGGGAGCATAATCGGAAGCCACCACCTCGCCCAGACGGAAATTGATCGCCTTCTGGGTTTCACTGACGGTAAACACCGACATGGACAGCAGCACCGCAGCACCGCCTGCCAAACCTAACCATTTATTCTGGGCCATTACTGCACTCTCCCATCGCGTCCGCGTCCTGTCACCCGTGCAGCCTTGCCTGCAGCCTCATCGGCATCCATCCGCGCAGGCATGGCCTGCTGCGTACCCGTGCCGGCAGCAGCACTGTCGCCCTCATGGGCGTCATGCTCATGGCCATGGCGGTGACGGGGGCGATCCACTGGCAGATAGATGATATTGTTGCCCTTGTCGACATCCACCACCGTCAGGTGAGCCCTGCCCAGCACATCCTGCATGGTTTCCAGATAGAGACGCTCACGCGTCACTTCCGGTGCCTTCTGGTATTCATCCTGCAACTGGCTGAAGCGTGCCGCCTCACCCTTGGCGCGTGATACCACACGCTCACGATAGGCCTCCGACTCCTGCTGGAGACGCGAAGCCGCGCCGCGCGCCTTGGGCACCACTTCATTGGCATAGGCTTCCGCCTCATTCTTCAGACGCTGTTCATCTTCACGCGCCTTGATCGCATCCTCAAAAGCCGCCTGCACTTCCTCGGGAGGCTGGGCGTCCACCAGATTGACCGTAATCACGCGGATACCGCTACGATACTGGTCCAGTGCCTGCTGGATCTCGCTCTTGATGTCTTCCGCAATGCTGCTACGGCCCTCGGTGAGCACATAGTCCATGGTGCTCTTGCCGATCACCGAACGCTCCGCACTCTCAGTAACCTGCTTCAGCGTACCCTCGGGATCCAGCATGTTGTAAATGTAATCACGGGCATCCTTGATCTGGTACTGGACCGCCAGACGCAGATCCACAATGTTTTCATCCTGGGTCAGCATCAGCGCTTCGCGCGGCACCGAACCATTGCTGCCATTATTGCTATTGCCCTGAAGCTGGGAGCGGCCACCGGAACGGTAACCCACCTCGACAAAACGCTGCTGCTCAACATTCACCACCGTCACTGTTTCCAGTGGCGTAGGCAGATGCCAGTGTGGCCCTGGCAGCGTGGTCTCCAGATAGCGGCCAAAACGCGTCACCACGCCACGGTTACCTTCATCCACGATGTAGATACCGGTGAGTGCCCAGAGACCCAGCGCCGCCACCCCCACAGCGCCCAGCCAGCGTGCGCCCGCAACAGGATCACCGCCAGACTGTCCACCACCGCCAGCGCCACCGAAAAGACCGCCAAGACGCGCCTGCAGGTTGCGCATGACATCGTCAAGGTCAGGCGGATTATCTTTCTGATCCCTGCCGCTCCAGGGATCCTTGCTGTTACCGCCCGGTTCATTCCAAGCCATGTGTTTCTCCTGTCCTCGTATTCAAGCTGCCAGCCAGGGGCAGCATTGCCGCGCAATTATCCCGTAAAACGCCCTGCGGTTCAAAAAACCACATCATGCCACCGGTTCCGCATCCGGATCAGGCGGCGCAAGCCACCCCAGCCGTATGGCTTCCCGGTCTGGCAGATCCAGTGTCATCTGCCAGCCGCCCTCCTCCAGAATGACCTCACTGACGATTCTGCCCTCACGAAACAGGCGCGCGTGCAACTGCCCTTCAGCAGGCCCGAGCTGCACCTGGTACAGACTGCGTCTGCCCGACAGGCGTTCTTCCAGCAGCAGCCTGAGTTCATCCAGACCCGCTCCCGTCGCGGCAGACATCCACAGGCGTTCCGCCTGGCCTGCAGCATCGCGGTCGGTACGCACGACGGCTCCCTCTATCAGGTCAATCTTGTTATACACCAGCAGCTGCGGGACATCGACAGCACCAATGGTTTCCAGCACCTCCGTCACTGCCCGCAGACGCTCGTCAATATCAGGATCACTGGCGTCCACCACATGCAGGATCAGATCCGCCTCACAGGCCTCCTGCAGCGTCGACTGAAAAGCCGCCACCAGTTCATGCGGCAGATCACGCACAAAACCCACAGTATCTGCCAGCACCAGATCAAGACTGCCCACCCGCAGACGGCGCACGGTAGGATCCAGTGTGGCAAACAGCTGGTCAGCCGCAAACACGCCCGCTTCAGTCAGTGCATTGAACAGCGTGGATTTGCCGGCATTGGTATAACCCACCAGCCCTACGACCGGCAGTTCAGCCCGTTTTCTGGCCTGACGCCCCTGATGACGCTGCTGCGCGACCTTTTCCAGACGCTTCTGGATCTGGCGGATACGGTTGGCCAGCAGGCGCTTGTCCGTTTCCAGCTGGGTTTCGCCAGGCCCACGCAGACCAATACCACCTTTCTGCCGTTCCAGATGAGTCCAGCCACGCACCAGGCGCGTGGAAAGATGACGCAGCTGCGCCAGCTCCACCTGCAGCTTGCCCTCGAAAGAGCGTGCTCTCTGCGCAAAAATATCCAGTATCAGCCCGGTGCGATCCACCACCCTGACATCCAGTGCCTTTTCGAGATTACGTTCCTGGCTGGGTGTCAGGGTATGATTGAACAGGACCAGACCAGCCTCGTGGGCACGCACCACGCTGGCCAGCTCTTCCAGTTTGCCGCTGCCAATGAAAGTCCGGGCATCAGGCGTACGCCAGCGCCCCAGAACCTCGTCCACAGTGACGGCACCAGCGGCCCTGGCGAGGAGCCTGAGCTCTTCCAGATCATCATCGCGTGAAGCGGATGTTCCCGCCATGTGCACGAGGACAGTGCGTTCTCCCGCGCCCGGACGATCAAACAAACTGCTTATTCACCAGCAGCATCACCTTCTTCACCCCCATGCGGCACACGTACCTGACGTGAGGGCACAATGGTCGATATGGCATGTTTGTACACCATCTGGCTGACTGTGTTCTTCAGCATGATGACATACTGGTCGAATGAATCGACCTTACCCTGCAGCTTGATACCATTGACCAGATAGATTGACACCGGCACATGCTCCTTGCGTAGCGTATTCAGGAACGGATCCTGCAGATTCTGGCCCTTGGACATTGTGATAACTCCTTGTTCTTCAATAAGACTGGGCACGCTTTCTCCCATGTACCCCCCAACTTTATTCATTAAAACAGAAAGCTTTGGATTGCGCCATCAGCATCACTGCATCAGGAAATCCGTAAAGTAGACATCCTTCAGCGCCTTGCCTGAGCCTGTGGTCTGTTTTAGCGCCTTCTTCATGGCTTCGAGTGCTTCACGGCGAATATGTTCCCGATCATCGGGTGTTGCCAGCGTATCCGGGTCACGATTGCTCAGCACCATGATCAGCTGGTCGCGAAACAGCGGTATATAACGCTTCAGCTTTTCCATGCTGGCCGGCTGGTCTGCCTTGAGCTGCACATCCACGCGCAGATAGTGCTTGCGCCCGACCAGATTGACGATCACGGCGTCCATGGCCAGATAAGGATTATCGCCCCCGCCACCCTCACCATGCCCCTCGGCACGCAGCTCCAGAGGCATGAGCAGAAGCATGGCCAGCAGCATCAACAGCGCCCGACTTTTTGTTCCTGTCATGAACCCTCCCTTCATCAGATTGTGCGGATTTCTCTGGTATAGTTTAACCTGTAGCGACCATGAATGACTGATTTTTAACATGAATAATATGCGCCCCGCCATGGGCAGAGTATTGCTGGATCTGCCCGGTACCACGCTGGAGCAGAGCGACATACACAGGATCCGCCATCCCGAGTGTGCAGGACTGATCCTGTTCAGCCGCAATTTCCAGGACACGGCACAACTGTCGTCCCTGATTCGTTCCGTCCGGGACCTACGGCCCGAACTGCTGATCGCCGTCGATCACGAGGGCGGCCGGGTACAGCGCTTCCGTCAGGGCTTCACCCGTCTGCCAGCGGCAGCGTGCTATGCCAGTGCCACCCTGGAGGATATCGAACATGCGGGCTGGCTGATGGCGGCGGAACTGCGTGCGGTGGGTGTCGATTTCAGTTTTGCCCCGGTGCTGGATGTGGACAGCGGCATCAGCGCCATCATTGGTGACCGCGCCTTTGCCACCGAACCTGAGCAGGTCAGCACACGCGCCCTGGCCTGGATGCGCGGCATGCACCGTGCCGGCATGGCGGCGACCGGCAAGCATTTTCCCGGCCACGGGGGGGTGGCGCTGGATTCGCACGAAAGCCTGCCAGTTGACGATCGCAGCCTGGAGGCACTACGCAGGCGCGACCTGCGGCCCTTTGCCGACCTGATCGCCGCCGGCATGGAAGCCGTCATGCCGGCCCATGTAGTCTACCCCGCTGTGGACAGACAGCCAGCGGGTTATTCCGCACGCTGGCTGCAGCAGGAACTGGTCGCCACCATGGGCTTCAGGGGCGCCATCTTTTCGGATGATCTGGGCATGGCCGGCGCTGCCGGCGCCGGCAGCTATCCCGAACGCGCCAGCGCCGCCCTCAAGGCCGGCTGCCATGTGCTGCTGGTCTGCAACCAGCCCGCCGCCGCTGATGCGGTACTGGCCTGGCTGGAAACACAGCCTCCTGCCGCGCCAGAGCAGGGCGAACGGCTGCAGAGCATGCGTGGTCGCGGCACGCCCCTGACCCTGACACAGCTGGCCAGCGATCCACTATGGCAGCAGACACATGACTGGCTGGAACAGCTGGCCCATGGCAAAGGCGGCGCCGGCACTGGCGCCATCGTCGGCGAAAAAGCACCGGAAACCCCATGACAACACCGAACCCATCCCTGCTGCAGGAAATCACCCAGATCCACGAACAGGCAGAACTGCTGTTTGCAGAAGCCGAAGTCGAGGCCGCCATTGAGCGCCTGGCCACTGAAATCACCCCTGCACTGGCGGGCACGCACCCGGTGGTACTCACCGTGCTGAACGGCGGCATCATCTTTGCCGGCAAACTGCTGCCCAAACTCGCCTTCCCTCTGGAAATCGATGCCATCAATGCCAGCCGCTACCGCGGCGCCATCCAGGGCGGTGAGGTGGCGTGGCTGCTGCAGCCCTCCATTCCACTCAGCAACCGTGTGGTGCTGCTGCTGGACGATGTACTGGATGAGGGCATCACCCTGGCGGTCCTGCGCGACTGGTGTCTGGCACAGGGCGCCGCCCGGGTCGTCATTGCCGTTCTGGTGGAAAAGGAGCTGGGCCATGCAAAGCCCAGCCAGGCGGACTTTACCGGCCTGCACACCCCCAACCGCTACCTGTATGGCTACGGCCTCGATTACAAGAAACAGTTACGCAACGCGCCCGGCATCTACGCCTGCCGCGATCTCTGATTCATCACCAGCAACCGGAACAGCAGCATGAGCCTTTATGCAGTGATTGGTGGCACAGGACTTTGCCACCTCGAAGCCCTGACCAATGTCAGACAGGTCAGCGTGGATACCCCCTATGGCGCCCCTTCATCCCCCCTGACCTACGGCCAGCTGGGCACACAGTCATGGGTATTTCTGGCCCGCCATGGTGATCCGCACCATATTCCGCCGCACGCCATCAATTACCGCGCCAATCTGTGGGCACTGCGCGAAGCTGGCGTAGCCGGCGTCATTGCCGCGGCGGCGTCCGGCGGCATCCGCAGCGACATGGCACCCGCGGTGCTGGCCATCCCTGACCAGATCATTGACTACACCTGGGGGCGTGAACACACCCTGTATGCTGATGGCACACCACCAGTGGAACATACCGATTTCAGCTTTCCCTACCATGCCGGCCTCCGGTCAGGCCTGCTGCAGGCGGGCCAGCGCGCAGGCCTGGATCTGATTGATGGCGGTGTTTACGGCTGTACCCAGGGACCACGCCTGGAAACCGTCGCCGAAATCCGCCGCATGGAGCGTGATGGCTGCGACCTGGTGGGCATGACCGGCATGCCCGAAGCCAGCCTGGCGCGTGAACTGGGACTACCCTATGCCAGCTGCGCCATCGTCGCCAACTGGGCAGCCGGCAAGGAAGACGGAGAGATCTCCATGGAGGAAATCATGGCACACCTCAAGACCGGCATGGCCCGCTTCGTCAGCCTGCTCCAGCACTTCGGCGGCCCAGCCTAGTCACTGCCAAACAGGTCTCGGGTATAGACCCTGTCAGCCACATCGGCAAGGTCAGCACTGAGGCGGTTGGCAATAATGATATCGGCCTGCTGCTTGAACAGGGCCAGATCATTCACCACGCGCGAATGAAAGAACTCCTCAGTGCCAAGGGCCGGCTCATAAACAATGACCGGTATGCCCTTGGCCTTGATGCGCTTCATGATGCCCTGGATGGATGAGGCGCGGAAATTGTCCGAACCACTCTTCATGATCAGACGGTAAATACCGACCGTCTCCGGTTTGCGCCGGATCACACTGTCGGCAATGAAATCCTTGCGCGTACTGTTGGCATCGACAATAGCGCGGATCAGGTTATTGGGTACATCGTTGTAATTGGCCAGCAGCTGCTTGGTATCCTTGGGCAGACAGTAACCGCCATAGCCAAAGGACGGGTTGTTATAGTGGCCGCCAATGCGTGGATCCAGACTGACGCCTTCAATGATCTGGCGGCTGTCCAGACCATGAGTGGCAGCATAGGTATCCAGCTCGTTGAAATAGGCCACACGCATGGCCAGATAGGTATTGGCAAACAGCTTGATAGCCTCAGCCTCGGTGGATTCGGTAAACAGCACCGGAATATCCTGCTTTTCCGCACCTTCCTGCAACAGGCGTGCAAACACCTCGGCCCGGGCGGAACGCTCACCGACGATGATGCGCGAGGGATGCAGATTGTCGTACAGCGCCCGCCCCTCACGCAGGAACTCAGGTGAAAAGATGATGTTGTCGCACTGCATCTCCTGACGCAGCCTCGCGGTATAGCCCACCGGCACCGTCGACTTGATCACCATCACCGCATGCGGATTGATCGCCATGACATCGCGCACTACCGCCTCAATGGAGCGGGTATTGAAATAATTGGTGTCGGAATCGTAGTCGGTAGGGGTAGCAATCACCACATATTCGGCACCGGCATAGGCCTGCTGCCGGTCCAGGGTAGCGGTAAAGTTCAGCGACCTGTGCTGCAGGAACTGCTCGATTTCGCTGTCAATGATCGGGGAAATCCGCTGGTTGAGCAGTTCCACCTTGTGCGCATCAATATCCAGTGCAACCACTTCATGCCGCTGCGCCAGCAGCATGGCATTGGAAAGACCTACATAACCGGTACCGGCAATGGCAATTTTCATAAAATATCAGCAGTCCAGAACAAAACATCATTCTATCCACTCTGCCCCAGCCTGACCACCTCAGCCGCAGCCGCCCAGCAGTACTTTCACCAGCCTCACCTGCCTGTACCAGCCATCCGCTGTCTCGGCCAGCAGGATCACCTCAGAGTCCTGCTGCATGCGTATGCGCAGGCTGGCTTTGGCACGCATGCCCTGCGCAAAGCGGAACGAGGCTACCAGCGGCCAGGGATTATTGACGACCAGCAGATGCAGCGCCTGGGTGGAGGCAAGATCACTGGCCAGCGTCACCGGCACCAGGCTGCCATCTTCCGCAATGGCCGGCATCTGCAACTGCAGCGCATGACTCAAGGGCACCGCTGCGACCGTCTTTGGTCCCACCAGCGCCTGCCAGGCCTGGTCAAACGTGACAGGGCGCCCCCCTGCCGCCCCTCCGCCTGTACCGGCCCCACCACCCCATGCCTCATGTACACTGAAGCCAGCCAGAACTGCACCCAGCAGGCCCAGAAAACGGCGCCGTCCGGGCGCTGGATACAGCCTGCCTGACTGGGGTATGATGATAGAACTTTCCGCTTTCATGGCTTCCCCTTCATGCCTGCCAGCCGCCTGCGTTGCGTTCTGCGTGACGATGTCTGTGAAATCCGCATTCTCATCCGCCATCCCATGGACAATGGGCGCATGCGCGACCCTGTCACGGGCGCAGGCATACCGGCGCATTATATCGAACATCTGAGCCTGCACAGTGGCAGCCGCCTGCTGCTGGACTGCACGCTCAGTACTGCGCTGGCCAAAGATCCTTATCTGACATTTGATTACCCTGAAGGCCGGGCAGGCGAAAGCATCACCCTGCGCTGGCGTGACAATCTGGGCCAGCATGAGGAAGTCCAGGCGCAGATCGAAAGCGCCGATGCATGACAGCGCCCGCGATGAGCACTGGATGCGTGCCGCCATCCGCTGCGCGCAGCAGGCCGAAGCCGAAGGTGAGGTACCGGTCGGCGCCATCCTGGTGCTGGGTGATGAAATACTGGCAGAAGGCTGGAACCGTCCCATCGGCACCCATGATCCGAGCGCCCACGCCGAGATTCTGGCACTACGCGCCGGTGGTCAGGCTCTACGCAATTACCGCCTGCCCGCCACCACCCTGTATGTCACCCTGGAACCCTGTGCCATGTGCATGACCGCACTGGTGCATGCCAGGGTGGCGCGGGTGGTGTATGGCGCCGTGGACGAAAAACGTGGCGCCGCCGTCAGCGCCCTGCAGCTGGCCGCAGCACCTTTCCTCAACCACCGCATCAGCCTCACCGGCAGCGTGCTGGCCAGCGAATGCCAGCAGCTGCTGGCCCGCTTCTTCCGTGAGCGGCGCAGCAAAAGGACTACAGTTCCCGCGTGGCCGAAAAACGCACCTCCGGCCAGCGTTCCTGCGCCAGACTCAGATTGACCCTGGAACTGGCCAGATAGACCAGATAGCCCGCGCCATCCTCGGCCAGGTTGTCGTGCAGCTTGCGCTTGAACTCTTCGAACTTTTTGGCATCGTCACAGCTGACCCAGCGCGCCAGCGTCACGCCCACACCCTCGTAAACACAGTCAACATTGTATTCTGATTTGAGGCGGAATGCGGTGACATCAAACTGCAGCACCCCCACCGCCCCAAGTATCAGGTCGTTGTTACGCAGCGGCTTGAACAGCTGCGTCGCGCCTTCTTCGGCCAGCTGCTGCAGACCTTTCTGCAAAGCCTTGCTGCGTAGCGGATCCTTGAGAATCACGCGCCGGAACAGTTCAGGCGCAAACGAGGGAATGCCTTCATATTTCAGGTTTTCCCCCATGGTAAAGGTATCCCCCACCTGGATGGTGCCATGGTTGTGCAGACCGATGATGTCACCGGCAAAAGCATCCTCCACATGGCTGCGGCTATCCGCCTGGAAAGTGATGGCATTGGCCATCTGCACCGGTTTGCCGGTGCGTACATGAAAGGCCTTCATGCCGCGGCTATACTGCCCGGAACAGATACGCAGGAAAGCCACACGGTCACGATGGGCAGGATCCATATTCGCCTGGATCTTGAAGACAAAACCGGTAAAAGCCGGCTCCAGCGGCTCGACCATGCGCTGCGCCTTGCGTGGCTGCGGCATCGGTGCATAATCGGCAAAGGCATCCAGCAGTTCCAGAATACCGAAATTGTTGATGGCGGAGCCAAAGAATACCGGAGTCTGTTTACCCTGACGGTAACGCTCCAGATCAAACACATGGCTGGCACCGCGCACCAGCTCCAGCTCCAGACGCAGCTCATCCGCCTGATCACCCAGCAGGCCATCCAGCTGCGGATTGTCCAGCCCCTGGATCACCTCACCTTTCACCACACGTTCACCGTGGGAAGCACTGAACAGATGCACAGCATCTTCATACAGGTGATACACCCCCTTGAAACGCTTGCCCATACCGATCGGCCAGGTAATCGGTGCACACTGGATACCCAGTACCGACTCTACTTCATCCAGCAGTTCAATCGGCTCGCGCCCCTCGCGATCCAGCTTGTTGATGAACGTCAGGATCGGCGTATCACGCAGGCGGCAGACATCCATCAGCTTCATGGTGCGGTCTTCCACACCCTTGGCACTGTCAATCACCATCAGCGCCGAATCCACTGCCGTCAGGGTACGATAAGTGTCTTCAGAAAAGTCCTCATGCCCCGGCGTATCCAGCAGGTTGAAAATCCGGTCACGATGCTCGAACTGCATCACCGATGTAGTCACGGAAATACCGCGCTGCTTTTCCATCTCCATCCAGTCGGAAGTGGCATGGCGTGAAGCCTTGCGCCCCTTGACCGACCCGGCCAGCTGGATGGCACCACTGAACAGCAGCAGTTTTTCCGTCAGCGTGGTCTTGCCCGCGTCGGGATGGGAAATAATGGCAAAGGTGCGCCGTCGTGCAATCTCGGCTTCGGTTTCAGCGGG
>JBEBBU010000144.1:0-7868 GCA_041158225.1 Pseudomonadota bacterium
CGGATGAAGCGGCTGTTGACCGCTACGAATTTATCCGTAATGCCTATTTCCAGCAGCGTCAGTATCTGCAGCATGATGGGCAGATTCCGGCGGGTACTGAGGCAGGCGGATTTGACTGGGAAAGTGAAATGGAATTGCAGGGGGCCGAGGATAGGGAAAAGGCGGCAAGCCCTGCGCCTGCTGCCAAATAAATGCAAGGCTTTTAGCCTTGGCTCATATACCAGAAGCCCGCGCAAGCGGGCTTTTTTGTTCGACAGGAACTGATGGATATGTCAGAAGATATTGCACTCAAACCGGTGATTCCTGGTGATGCTGACTGGGCATCAGATGCGGAGAGGCTGCGGCAGCAGTTAGGCGTTTTGCCTTTGTGGGACAGTCTTGATGCCGGGCGTCAGCAGGGTCTGATCTGTGTCTGTGCCTGCAGCAGTTTCCTTCTGCGGATACTCGAACAGCAGTCTGATATTCTGGGACTGGTCTGGGAGCAAAAGCCGCTGGCTGCTTATCTCGAGGAAAGAACCTTTTCCTTCGGGCAGGCTGATGAAGCAGCGTTCATGCGCGAACTCAGAATATTCAGGAACCGTTTCATGGCGCTGGTGACGGCCCGGGATATGCTCGGGATCGCTACGCTGGATGAGGTGCTGGAGGCGCTGTCTTCACTGGCCGATACCATGGTTGCCGATGCCTTGCGCTGGCTGGAGGCCGTCATGGCCAGAGGGTGGCCTGCTGATGCTGCACCTGCCAGCATACCTCCCCAGTTACTGGTCATGGGCATGGGCAAGCTGGGGGCGGGGGAGCTCAATTTTTCTTCCGATATCGACCTCATATTTGTCTATCCGGAAGATGGTGAGTTGCCAGACCGGAAAAAAACCAGTTTTGCCGAATACTATACGCGCCTGGCGCGTGGGCTGGTCCGGCTGCTGGATCAGGTTACCGGCGATGGGTTTGTCTTCCGTGTTGATATGCGTTTGCGGCCTTTCGGGGACAGTGGTCCTCTGGTGGTTTCGATGGATGCATTTGAACAGTATTATCAGGGGCAGTCCAGGGACTGGGAGCGCTATGCCATGGTCAAGGCGAGGGTCATGACAGGTGGTCCAGCACATGTCCGCCAGATTGAGCGTTTTCTCCGGCCTTTTGTCTATCGCCGTTATCTTGATTATCGTGCGCTAGGTGAGTTGCGTGACCTGAAATCGCGGATTACCCGTGAACTGAACCGTAAGGATCGCGGCGACAACATCAAGCTGGGCGCCGGTGGCATCCGTGAGATTGAGTTTATTACCCAGTCTTTCCAGTTGATGAGGGGAGGGCAGCTGATCCAGTTGCAGGATCGGCGCCTGCAGCATATTCTGCGGCAGTTGCCGGCACTGGATCTGATGTCCGGTGAAACGGCATCCTGTCTGCTTGCAGCCTACCGTTTTCTGCGCCTGGTGGAAAACCGTCTGCAGCAGGCGCAGGATCAGCAGACCCATATCCTGCCGGTGTTGCCTCGCGATCAGTCCAGATTGGCTGCAGTGTTGGGCTTTGCCAGCTGGCAGGCGTTCAGTACCTGCCTTGCTGGCCACAGAGAGCAGGTGCAGGCTGTGTTTGCCGAAGTGATCCGCACGGGTGAGTCGGATCTGGCGGGTACGCAGGCGTCTGATCTTAAGGTCATCAATGGCGAGCTCCATGAGCAGGTTCGGGAGGAGCTGGATGATTTTCTTCATTCACGTGTGGTTTCCCAGCTTGCTGAGCGGGCGCGTCATGATCTGGATCGTGTGATAGCCTCCATTTTTCAGCTCATGGATGATGTATCTCCTGATATTCCAAGGCGCCCTTTACTGCTTGCCCTGCTGGCATTCTTGCAGTCGGTTGCCAGAAGGGGCGTCTATCTGACGCTGCTGGCTGAGCATCCCCAGGTATTGCGGCAACTGCTGCGGCTGGCTGGCGCGAGCGCCTGGCTTATGCGTCAGTTGACAGATATGCCCATCCTGCTGGATGAACTGCTGGACCCCAGGGTGCTTTACCAGCCACTGGAGCGTCAGGATCTCGAGCTTGCACTGGGACGGCAACTTGTCAGTCTGGTGGATCCAGAGGATGAGGACCGTTTTACCGAGGCGCTAAGGCGCTTCAAGGCCGCCCAGGTGCTACGGGTGGCGGCCATCGATATTCTGGGAGTGCTGCCGCTGATGGTGGTCAGTGACTATCTGACGGATATCGCCGAGGTGGTGCTGGATGCTGCCATGCAGCGGGCGTGGGTCATGACGGCCAGCAAACATGGTTTGCCTCCTGCCTGTGGCGACAGTGTTGCCAGACAAAGTGGTTTTGGGGTGATTGCCTATGGCAAGTTTGGAGGCATTGAACTGGGGTATGGCTCTGATCTTGATCTGGTTTTTCTCTACGATGCCGTGAGTGCATCCCAGCTTACGAGCGGCCCACGCGCCATTACTGTGGCTGAGTTTTATGCGCGCGTAGCCCGCAGGGTGGTGGCCATTCTGAGTGTGCCCTCGCTATCCGGGCCCATCTATGAGGTGGATCTGCGTTTGCGTCCCAGCGGGAATTCAGGATTACTGGTCAGCAGTCTGGCCGCGTTTCATGAATATCAGATGTCTCAGGCCTGGATCTGGGAGCTGCAGGCATTGGTCCGGGCCCGCTTCATTAGCGGTGATGCCCATATTGCGGATGCATTCGCAACGATCCGGCAGGAAGCTCTGTGTCGTCCGCGTACACTGATGGATCTGCGTACTGAAGTGCGCGAAATGCGCGAAAAAATGCGTGCCAGCCTCGATCGCAGTTCTGAATCAGGGTTTGATCTCAAGCAGGGCCCGGGCGGTATTGCCGATGTAGAGTTTATTGTACAATTCGGGGTATTGGCATGTGCGTCACAGCATCCTGACATTGTGAAGTGGAGTGATGTTGTGCGTTTATTGCAGGTTCTGGCTGATAACGGCTTTCTTGCCAGAGGCGATGCGCAGCTGTTGCGCGATGCGTTCTGTGCATTCAGGGCTCGGGGACATCATCTGGTTCTTCAGGAAAAACCTGTCATCATTCCAGTGGATGAAGCCCTGATGCATCGGGCCAATGTAATGCGTATCTGGGGCAGTGTGATGCTGGATCAAGCCGGCGGGCGCTGTGACCCTGTTTGAGTATACCCTCATGGAATCATAAGGAGCGACACATGGGTATGGATGATAGAGATGGCCTGATCTGGCTGGATGGTGAATGGTTGCCATGGCGCGATGCCAAGGTGCATGTCCTGACACACACCCTGCACTATGGCTGCGGCGTCTTCGAGGGCCTGAGAGCCTACGCCACCCCGCGCGGTCCCGCCATATTCCGTCTGGCTGATCATACCGACAGGCTGTTCCGCTCTGCGCATATCATGCATATGCAGATTCCTTTCGATGCCGAGACCCTGAATCAGGTCCAGTGTGAAGCCATTACCCGTAATGGGCTGTCCAGCGCCTATATGCGGCCCATGTGCTTCCTGGGCGCGGAGGGTATGGGATTACATGCCAAGTCGCTCAATGTGCATGTCATGGTCGCCGCCTGGGAATGGGGTAGTTATCTGGGGGCTGAAAACATGGAGCGTGGCATCAAGGTGCGTACCTCTTCCTACAGCCGCAATCATGTCAACAGTGTCATGTGCAAGGCCAAGGCCAATGGCAACTATCTCAATTCCATTCTGGCGGTGCGTGAAGCTGTCGAGGCTGGATGCGATGAAGCGCTGCTGCTGGATCACGAAGGCTATGTTGCCGAGGGCAGTGGCGAAAATATTTTTATCGTGCGTCGTGGCAAGATCTACACCCCTGATCTGACATCTGCACTTGAAGGCATTACCCGCGAGACGATTTTTACCATCGCCGAAGAGCAGGGACTCCAGGTAGCAGAGAAGCGTATTACCCGGGATGAAGTCTATGTGGCGGATGAAGCGTTCTTCACCGGCACGGCTGCAGAAGTCACCCCTATCCGTGAAGTGGATGGGCGCAGGATCGGCAATGGAGGCAGGGGTCCTGTAACAGAGAAACTGCAGTCACTCTATTTCGATTATGTGCAGGGGCGTCGCGAAGATCACGCCGACTGGCTGACCCACTGCAGGTAATGTTTCAATGCCTGGCTTCAGTGGCGTGCAAAGCTGCTGGAGCCAGGTTTTTTTCCTGTGGCCTACTGGTACAGAGAGAGTGCCTGTATACGGTGATCGATGTCCTGAGTCATGCGGGAGAACTCGCTACTCAGTACTGAGTCATAATGTTGCTGGAACTGGCTCTGGCTCAGGTTTTCAGGCAGATTTTCCAGTGTCGGCATATAGGCATCTTCGCTGATCACAAGCGTCATTTTCTGCTGGGCACTGATGGCGTTGCGTTCAGATCTTGCGGCCAGATGTCCAAGTCTCGCGCCAGCACGGTCTGCGGCAAGATCCATGAAGCTGAAGCCGCTTCCTCCATGTGAATCACTCATTTCCTTGGCTACTCCGACAATATCGGCAATATCGCGGTCACCCGCTATGCCAAGTGCGGCTGAAGTCATGAAATGCTGGGCAAGGTCATGACGCCCTCTCAGGCGGACTTCGCGCATGGCGGGTACGGGTGGATTCTGGCCGTTAAGAATGTCATAGCCATTGGTATAGGCGCTGAGTGTCTGGATCAGGGCGCTGTTTTCATCAAGGGCAGTATTGCCATTGATCGCTGAGCGCTGTTGGGCCAGTGTAAATAGCGTGACCAGCGCATCTGTCAGTTCCATGGTGGTTTTCTGCGGTTCGCGCCCCGCCAGTTCGTTCAGCGCGGTACGGTAGGCCAGTACCCGTTCCAGATCCGCTGGTGAAGATGCCAGGGACTGTGCCTTGCGTTCGGCGCCACGCATCCAGTCAACGGTGAGTCCAAGATGGTGGTGATTGACGCGCATGGATTCAAGTCCGCCTATGCCGGCGATCTGGTATTTGCCAAAAAGTCCGTGCTGGATCAGGTTGGGTATCAGATCATGCAGCCAGGCGCCTGATAGGGTGATCCGGCCTACGCGTACTTCCTCCACCTTGGCAATCGGGTCGTGATCCAGCAGGCTGACCCTGGCATTCACATAGTTGCCGAGCATCCAGGGTAGGGACAGGGAAATACGGACATCCAGATGAGGACCGCTGAATGCCGCCAGGGTCCTGCCCCGCCAGTGTTTGCTGGTGATCAGGAACAGGCTGCTGGTTTCAAGATCTTCGGCGGTCAGGCGCATGACCAGATGGGTGCCCCGGTTATCAGTGAGGGTGGTGCCGTTTTCCAGGATCTGGCGTGTACGGCTTGCCAGTTGTTGACCGCTGCCATCATAGGGTTCAAGCCATGGGTCTGAATCCAGAATGACGACACGTACAGCCAGCAGCACGGCTGCTGTCAGCAAAAGGGCACCACCTAAAAATCGCTTCACTTGTCTGATCCGGGGAGTTGTCGGGCTTTAGCGCAGCATAAGAAAGAATCCGCCCTCTCCTCGCTGGATGTTGAGCAGCAGGTCCCTGCTTCCCTTGCTGAGCTTGCTGAGGTCATCAAGGCTGCTCACACTCTGGCGGTTGGCCATGGTGATGATATCACCCGGGCGCAGTCCAGCCTGATAGGCGTAGGAAGCGGTGTGGATCTTTTCCACGCGCACGCCCATGATACCCTCGTTGCCCATCATATTGCCAAGTTGTGTGCCAGAAAGTTTGGGATGGATTTTTTTGCCATCCTCGTGTTCCAGATGTGGTGCGGCAATGGCGGCGATGCGTTCAACCTCGCTGCCCTTGTGTATCAGGCCTAGCCTGACCTCGCTGCCTACCGGGAGCAGGCCTACTGCATTGCGTACATCCATGCCGTTTTTCATTTTCCGGCCATTGACACTCTGGACAATATCGCCAGGTTCGACGCCGGCCTTTGCAGCTGGTGAATCCTTGTGTACGCCGGTGACAACGGCCCCCTGATTCTGCTTCAGATCAAATGCCTGGGCCAGGTCTGGCGTAAGATCCTGTACATTGACGCCAAGCAGGCCGCGACGAATCTCGCCGTGCTCAATCAGCTGTTTTTCTATATTGGCGGCCATATTGGCAGGTATGGCAAAGCCGATGCCTACATTGCCGCCGTTGGGGGCCAGGATGGCCGTGTTGATACCGATCAGTTCGCCGCGCAGATTAACGAGAGCGCCGCCCGAGTTGCCAGGGTTGATGGATGCATCGGTCTGGATAAAGTCCTCGTAGCCTTCTATGCCCAGTCCGGAGCGACCAAGGGCGCTGATGATACCCGAGGTGACGGTCTGACCCAGTCCAAAAGGATTACCAATGGCAACGACATAGTCACCAACCTCCAGGCTATCCGAGTCAGCCAGATGGATCTGGGTCAGTCCTGATGCCTGGATCTGTACTACCGCCAGATCTGATTCCGGATCTGCGCCGATAAGTTTTGCGGGAAAATGCCGGCTGTCACTCAGGGTTACCTGGATCTCGTTAGCCTTGTCAATGACGTGGTTATTGGTCAGGACATAGCCCTTGCTACTGTCGATGATCACGCCTGAGCCCAGACTTGAACTCTGCTGTTTTCTGGGGCCCTGATTGGGAATCTCAAAAAAATGCCTGAAAAACGGATCGCGCATGAGCGGATGCTCACCAGCCTCGATTTCGGTCTTGGTGGATATGTTGACGACAGCCGGCATGGCTCGCTTAAGCATGGGAGCGAGGCTGGGTAGGGTGGCGCTGTCATCGCCCCCTAATGGCCAGGCGCTGTAGGCGGTGGCTGTCGTCATGGCGAGTGCTAGCGCCAGCAGCAGTCTTGATGGTTTGAGGTGGCGTTGCGGCATGATGATTCTCCGTCGGGTAGTCATTCCGGCTGTCTTGGGGGCAGCATGAGCCCTTTTCAAGGTGGTCGAGCCTGTCCTTGGGTACATGACATAAAAAAACCGGCCGGGCTTGCTGGAGCCGGGCCGGTTTTGATGGATGCCTGATCCTTACTTGATCTTGGCTTCCTTGTAGATCACATGCTGGCGCACGACAGGATCAAATTTCTTGATCTCCATCTTCTCCGGCATGGTGCGCTTGTTCTTGGTAGTGGTGTAGAAATGTCCGGTTCCGGCACTTGAAACCAGTTTGATCTTGTCGCGCATGATGACTGCTCCTTAGGCTCAGGTAATCAGAACTTTTCGCCGCGCTTGCGGAGATCGGCAAGAACGGCATCAATGCCGCGCTTGTCAATGGTTCTCAGGCCATTGCTGGAGATGCGAAGGCTGACATAGCGCTTCTCGCTTTCAACCCAGAAACGATGATCGTGCAGGTTGGGGTTGAACAATCTTTTGGTCTTGTTGTTAGCGTGGGAAACATTATCGCCTACAATACGCCGTTTTCCCGTGACCTGACATACCCTGGACATAACTCTTGGCCTCTAATGTCGGTTTTCACCGGTTAAAACGAGATTTATAAATAATTTTTCTTTGCGCGTCAAGATTGCAGGAAGACATATGACGATCAGGCTCGGCATTGTGATGGATCCCATCGCAGACATCAAGATAGCCAAGGACAGCAGTTTTGCACTGCTTCTAGAGGCACAGAAGCGTGGATATGAGCTGTATTACTTTGAAATGAAAGATCTTTACCTGCGTGATGGCGTGGCCTTCGGGCACGGGAAACGCATGGAGGTCAGGCGCGACCCGCAGCAGTGGTTCAGTTTTTCTGAAGAAGCCGATATGCCCCTGCACATGCTGGATGTGATGCTGATGCGCAAGGATCCTCCCTTTGATCTGGAGTACATCTACGCAACCTACATACTCGAAGCTGCCGAACAGCGTGGGGTATATGTCGTGAACCGGCCGTCATCGCTGCGTGATGCCAACGAGAAGTTATTTATCAGCTGGTTCCCCCAGTGCTGTGCGCCTACGCTGGTCACGCGTGATGCTGC
>JBEBBU010000145.1:0-22884 GCA_041158225.1 Pseudomonadota bacterium
GACCTCGGAAGTGAAACCGCTTAGCGCCGATGATAGTGTGGTTACCCATGCGAAAGTAGGACACTGCCAGACTCCTAACACCTCAAAAAAACCCGCCAAAAGCGGGTTTTTTTGTGCCTGATGAATGCCTCAGGCAAAATGGCAGACATAGTCTGTAATTTCATCAACCCTGATCTGGAATGAGCTGTTGCCAGGCACCTCAAAACTTTCTCCGGCAGCAAAGGATTGCCATTCCGTCTGACCGTCAAGCAGGATCTCGCAGCGACCTGAAATGATATCCATAGTCTCAGCACTGGCTGTATTGAATGTCAGATGGGAGGGGAGCAGCACGCCAAGTGTTTTACGCGAGCCATCCGGTAGCATGATGGTATGGCTGATGCAGCGACCATCGAAATAGACATTGGCTTTTTTGGTGACACTAACATTGTCGTATTGGGACATAATAACCTTCAGAGTTGTTTTACTGATTTCAGCAGTCATATTATAAACCGATGAACTGGCCTGCCCTATGAGGCCAGAACAGGAAAATGGCATAAAAATGTGGTTCAAGAATTTAATGCTTTACCAGTTTACCGATCGCTTTTCACTGGAATTACAGGCGTTTGAGGCGGCTCTGGGTTCGCATCGCTTTCGGCCCTGTGGCCAGGTTGAAACAGCAACGGAAGGTTGGGTATCACCTTACGGGAAAGACGATCCTGTACTGGTCCATTCAACAGAATCATGCATGCTGTTCATACTGATGCGAGAGGAGAAAATTCTTCCTGCATCGGTTGTGAATGATGCGCTTGCCGAGAAAATTGAGGAAATCGAGGCCGACCGTGGTGTTCCGCCGGGAAAGAAGGAGCGTGCGGAGCTTCGTGATCAGGTGATCAACAGTCTGTTGCCTAGAGCTTTTACCGTACGCAGGCGTACGCAGGCTTTCATCGATCTGTCCAAAGGATGGCTGCTGGTTGATAGTACCTCATCCAAAAAAGCAGAGCAGTTAATCACTGTGCTGAGGCAGAGTCTGGGTAGTCTTCCTGTTGAGAGGCTCATGCCAGGAAAACCAGTGACTGATGTCATGACCGCATGGCTTTCCGGTTATGGTCTGCCTCAGGCGCTTGCGCTTGAAGATACCTGCGAACTCAGGGATCAGGGCGAAGACGGTGGTATCATTCGTTGCAGGAAACATGATCTGGCTGCTCCCGAAGTACTGAATCACCTTGAGGCTGGGAAAAAAGTGACGCGTCTTTCCCTGGCGTGGCGGGAGCGTCTGAGCTTCCACCTTGATGACCAGTTTGGCATCAAGGGACTCAAGATACTGGAGCTTCATGAAGAGGCTGATCCTGTAGATCATGAGGGTGATGATATCGCACGCCTTGATGCTGACTTCAGAATCATGCATGGTGAAATATCAGCTCTGATACCTGATCTGCTGTTGTGGATGTCAGCAGAAAATAAATGAGGAGGTAGGTGTGAAAGTTGAGGTTCGATTGGCGGGGAGAAGGAAAGCCTGGATTATCGCGCTGGCGTCACTGGCGATACTTGGTCAGGCCAAGGCTGAGGTAGTCGCCATGCCACCTGCAAATGCCGATCTGGTTGGACAACCGCGCTATGTGACCGCACATCAGGAAGATACGCTGATCGATATTGCCCGTGAATACAGTCTTGGACAGGATGAGATTGTCATGGCCAATCCCACGGTGGATCGATGGCTGCCCAAGGAAGGGACGCAGGTTCTGCTACCCAAACAGTATATCCTGCCAGACGCACCGCGCTCGGGTATTGTCATTAATATCCCTGAGATGCGAATGTTCTACTTTCCGCTGGTGGGCAAGGGGCCGGGGGCTCACGCGGAGCAGATCATTACCTATCCGATCAGCATAGGCAGGATGGACTGGCGGACACCTATTGGTAAAACCACAGTCATCCAGAAAATAAAGGATCCTTCATGGCGTCCACCAGCGACCATCAAGGCCGAGCATGCCAAGGATGGGGATTTTCTGCCCGATGTGGTGCCGCCCGGGCCCAATAATCCTTTAGGGCAGTTTGCCATGAAACTTGGCGTGCCAGGATATCTTATCCACGGTACCGATGTTGAAAAAGCCTATGGTATTGGCATGAGGGTGACGCATGGATGTATTCGCATGTATCCGGAGGATGTGGCCAAGCTTTATCCTCAGGTCAGTGTTGGAACACCTGTCTATCTTGTTAATCAGCCAGTCAAGCTGGGCTATGTAGGCGATGATCTTTATATCGAAGTCAGTCAGCCACTGGATGAGGATTCGATGTCAACCCAGCAGTTGATGGAAATGGCATCACGCCTGATCATGGCCAGGACGACCCGTCATCCGGTGGCCATCAATCAGGCATCGCTCAAGGCGGCTGTAGAGCACCCTACTGGCGTACCAACACTCATCAGTCTGAAAGATGGGCAGACTGATGGTGCGGTATCAGCAGGGCAGCAATGGGTCACGGAAGAACAGCCTGCAGCCAATCAGAAATCCTACGCTGAGCCACCGGCGGCGCCGGGATATGTGCCTCTGGATGCTCCTGTGCCCGCTGAAGAAATATTCTAGCGGAGGCCTTCTCAGGTCTTTGGCGGGGTGTAACCGTCTGGTAACTGGTTGCTGCCGCCAAACAGATATTTTTCGCGCTCACTCTGCAGAAAGGCTCTTGCCTTGGGCTCAAAGGGTGTCAGGCGATGTTCATTGATGAGCATCGTCTGTACTTTCAGCCAGTTTGACCAGGCTTCTCTGGATACATGCTCAAAAATTCTCTGGCCCTCTGTGCCTGGGAATGGAGGAGCATCCATGGCTTCTGATTCAGTGCCCAGTTTTACGCATAGAATGGTACGTGTCATGACATGTTCTTCATGGCTGTCGATGGGAATCTGACAGGGGCTATCCGGTGCTGCCCGTTAGTATCCCTGCATGTAAGCTGTCGCTGGCGTGGACAGGTAGAGGGAAAATAGCATAGAATCCGTTCCAAAGTGTAATTTAATCTATCGAATGAACGGGGGGAGTCGGTAAGCTCCTCCCGTTTTGCATATATAGGTGACCCAGTTGAAAACACCCGCCCTGCTAGCCCTGGAAGATGGGACTCTTTTTCACGGATACGCTATTGGTGCTGAAGGTTACGGTACCGGCGAAGTCGTGTTTAATACATCAATGACAGGTTATCAGGAGATTCTGACCGATCCGTCCTATTCCAGACAGATTGTCACCCTGACCTATCCCCATATCGGTAATGTGGGTGTCAATCATGAGGACATTGAGTCCTCCAGTGTTCATGCCAGTGGCCTGGTGATACGCGATCTGCCGCTCATGGTGAGCAACTGGCGGTCTGAGCAGTCACTGCCGGAGTATCTGCGCAAGCATGGTATCGTCGGTATTGCGGGCCTTGATACCCGCAAGCTGACCCGTATGCTGAGAGACCGTGGTGCGATGCGGGGTTGTGTGGCTGCTGGCGGCAGTATAGATGCTGATACCGCAATTCAGACAGCTCAGGCTTTTCCGGGGCTTAAGGGTATGGATCTTGCCAAAGAGGTGACGGTGGACAGCAGCTATGCGTGGACGCAGGGCAGTTGGTTGTTAGGGCAGGGCTATCCGGAATGCAGTGCGCCAGAATGGCATGTGGTTGCTTACGACTTTGGTATCAAATACAACATATTGAGGCTGCTTGCTGATCGCGGCTGTCGCATTACTGTGGTGCCAGCTACAACTACGGCTGCTGAGGTGCTGGCCATGCAGCCAGATGGTGTTTTCCTGTCCAATGGCCCCGGTGATCCTGAGCCTTGCGACTATGCCATCCGTGCTATCCGTGAGTTTCTTGAAGTCCGGATACCAGTGTTTGGCATCTGTCTTGGTCATCAGCTGCTGGCACTTGCCAGCGGAGCCCAGACACTCAAGATGAAGTTTGGTCATCACGGTGCCAACCATCCGGTACAGGAACTGGCAACAGGAAGGGTGCTGATCACCAGCCAGAATCATGGTTTTGCCGTGGATGAAGCGACGCTGCCTGCGCATGTCGAAGCTACTTACCGTTCCCTGTTCGATGGCAGTCTGCAGGGGATCAGGCATCGTGATCGCCCCGCCTACAGTTTTCAGGGGCATCCCGAGGCAAGTCCCGGGCCTAATGATGTCAATTTCCTCTTCGATCCATTCATTGCTGACATGAAGTCAGCAAGAACACCTTCCTGAGCGCATATCCGTCATGGCAAAAAGAAACGACATCAAATCCATTCTACTGATCGGTGCTGGGCCTATCGTTATTGGGCAGGCCTGTGAGTTTGATTATTCCGGTGCCCAGGCCTGCAAGGCTCTCAAGGAAGAAGGGTATCGCGTCATTCTGGTGAATTCGAATCCAGCCACCATCATGACGGATCCGGAAATGGCGGATTCGACCTATATCGAGCCTATAGACTGGCAAACGGTCGCGCGTATCATCGAGAAAGAGCGTCCAGATGCCCTGTTGCCTACCATGGGTGGACAGACCGCCCTGAACTGTGCACTGGATCTTGATCGCGAGGGGGTGCTGGCACGTTTTGGTGTTGAAATGATCGGTGCCAGGCGTGAAGCCATTGCCATGGCTGAAGATCGGGATCTGTTCCGCAAGGCCATGATACGTATTGGGCTGTCAGTGCCTGAGTCTGATGTTGCCCACAGCCTTGATGAGGCACTGAAAGTCCTCGACAAGGTGGGATATCCTGCCATTATCCGGCCATCGTTTACGCTGGGCGGTTCGGGTGGCGGTATTGCCTATAACCGCGAAGAGTTCATGGAGATCTGCGAGCGCGGACTGGATCTTTCGCCTACTCATGAGCTGCTGATTGAAGAATCGGTATTAGGCTGGAAAGAATATGAAATGGAAGTGGTGCGTGACCATAAGGACAACTGCATCATCATCTGTTCCATTGAGAACCTTGATCCCATGGGCGTGCATACCGGCGATTCGATCACAGTCGCGCCTGCACAGACGCTGACCGACAAGGAATACCAGATCATGCGTGATGCCTCTATCAAGGTATTACGCGAGATTGGTGTGGATACTGGTGGTTCGAATGTCCAGTTTGCTGTCAATCCAGTGGATGGGCGCCTCATTGTCATCGAGATGAATCCGCGTGTCTCAAGATCGTCGGCGCTGGCATCCAAGGCCACGGGATTCCCTATCGCAAAGGTTGCGGCCAAGCTTGCGGTTGGCTACACACTGGATGAACTGCGTAACGAGATCACCGGTGGCGCAACGCCTGCCTCTTTTGAGCCCAGCATTGATTACGTTGTCACCAAGATTCCGCGATTTACCTTCGAAAAGTTCCCACAGGCGGATGATCGTCTGACCACGCAGATGAAATCGGTGGGGGAAGCCATGGCCATAGGCCGAACCTTTCAGGAATCTTTTCAGAAAGCGCTCAGGAGCCTGGAAATTGGGGTTGATGGTCTTGCCAGCCGCCTCGACAGTCACAGTGAAGATGTCAGGGAGCGTCTGCAGCGCGAGTTGAGGCATCCGGGGTGTGACCGTATCTTCCATCTTGGCGATGCTTTCCGTCTGGGATACTCACTGGAACAGGTTTATGAACTGAGTTCGGTGGATCCCTGGTTCCTGGCGCAGATTCAGGATATTGTGGCTGATGAGGCATCGCTGGCCAAACGTACACTGGCAACGCTCAGTCAGGATGAACTGTTTGCACTGAAGCGTAAGGGGTTCTCTGATTCGCGCCTTGCAGGCCTACTCGACAGTACTGAGACGGAGGTTCGGGCAGTACGTCACCGCATGGGTATCAGGCCCGTTTACAAGCGTATCGATTCCTGTGCTGCCGAGTTTTCTACAGCAACGGCCTATCTCTACTCCAGTTATGAACAGGAGTGTGAAGCCTTGCCCACAACAAAAGAGAAAATCATTGTGCTGGGGGGGGGGCCTAACCGTATAGGTCAGGGGATCGAGTTTGATTATTGCTGTGTGCACGCCGCCATGGCGTTACGTGAGGATGGTTACGAAACCATCATGATCAACTGTAATCCTGAAACGGTTTCCACTGACTTTGATACTTCTGACCGCCTGTATTTTGAGCCCTTAACCCTCGAAGATGTGCTGGAAATCGTACAGCTCGAAAAACCCAGAGGTGTGATTGTCCAGTATGGTGGCCAGACGCCACTCAAACTGGCGCGTCATCTTGAGGCTGCGGGTGTGCCGATTATTGGAACATCTCCGGATTCCATTGATCTGGCTGAAGATCGCGAGCGTTTCCAGAAACTGATTGATCGCCTTGGACTGAAGCAGCCCCCTAACCGTACCGCACGTTCGCAGGATGATGCGGTAAGGCTGGCGCAGGAAATCGGTTATCCGCTGGTCGTGCGTCCTTCTTATGTGCTGGGTGGCAGGGCCATGGAAATCGTTTTCAATGATGACGAACTGCGGCGCTACATGCGTGAGGCTGTGACGGTATCCAATGAATCGCCTGTGCTGCTGGATCATTTCCTTTCAGATGCCATTGAGATGGATGTTGATGCCATCCGCGATGGCCAACGGGTTCTGATTGGAGGTTTGATGCAGCATATCGAACAGGCTGGCATCCATTCTGGAGATTCAGCGTGTTCCATCCCTCCCTATGATCTCAGTCAGGAAATCCAGGATCGTATTCGTGAGCAGGTGCGCCAGATGGCCGAAGCGCTCGGGGTGGTAGGGCTGATGAATACCCAGTTTGCCATCAAGGGCGATGAAATCTATGTGCTGGAAGTCAATCCTCGGGCATCAAGAACAGTGCCTTTCGTTTCCAAGGCGACCGGTTATGCGTTGGCCAAGGTTGCGGTACGCTGTATGGTGGGTAGAACCCTTGACGAACAGGGCATCATGGAAGAGCGGGTGCCAGCTTACTTCTCAGTCAAGGAAGCCGTATTTCCTTTTATCAAGTTCCCGGGTGTGGATCCTCTGCTGGGACCAGAAATGAAGTCTACCGGTGAAGTGATGGGGGCTGGTTCCAGTTTTGGCGAGGCTTATGCAAAGGCTCAGCGTGCCGCCAGTGCCCGTATTGCCTGTGAAGGTACGGCATTGATCAGTGTGCGTGACAGCGATAAAAATGCTGTCATTCCTGTGGCGCGGTCGTTGCTGGCGAGTGGATTCAGGCTGGTCGCAACCCGTAATTCGGCCTCGGTACTTAAGGCTGCGGGCATAGACTGTGAGGTAGTCAACAAGGTGCATGAAGGGCGTCCCCATATCGTCGACATGATCAAGAATGGACAGTTGCAGTTCATCATCAATACTACCGAGGGCAAGAAGGCCATAGCAGATTCGTTTACCATCAGGCGTCAGGCTCTGCAGCATCAGGTCAGCTATACCACGACCATTTCAGGTGCTCATGCCATCTGCTGTGCGCTGAATGAACTGGATAGCGTGGATATCCACCGTCTCCAGGATCTGCATCGCTGCTGGAACCAGAACTAAATACCGGATAGCCATATGAACAAAATACCCATGACCGCCCGTGGAGCGGAGCAGCTGCGTGAGGAACTCAACCATCTCAAATCGGTTGTGCGACCAAGGATTATTGATGCGATCGCAGAAGCCAGGGCGCACGGTGATCTCAAGGAAAATGCCGAATACCATGCAGCCCGGGAGCAGCAGGGATTTACGGAAGGGCGTATCAAGGAAATAGAAGCCAAGCTTTCCAATGCCCAGGTAATTGATGTCACTCGTCTGGCGCAGGATGGGAAAGTCGTCTTTGGTGCTACGGTAGAGATCGAGTCACTGGATAGCGGCGATATGCTTACCTACCAGATTGTGGGTGAAGATGAAGCCGATATCAAGCAGGGTAGGATCTCTGTCAGTTCGCCTATCGCGCGTGCGCTGATTGGCAAGCGGGAGGGGGACACTGTGATCCTGCAGGCACCTGGCGGTGTCAGGGAGCTGGAAATTGTGAAGGTCAGCTACCTGTAACCGTACTGCATCACCGTTTTTTGTCAGTCTGGTTTTCAGGACGTTTGCGATAAAGCGTGACGACATGTCCGATGGACTGTACCAGTGCGGCTGAAGTGGCTTCACAGGCAGTGCGTGACATTTCTGCACGCTCTTCGCGGTCAGAGGCGTTCATTCTGACCTTGATCAGTTCATGGTGTGCCAGTGCCAGATCAATTTCCTTGATAACAGCATCGGTCAGACCGGACTGGCCGGTAATCACCACGGGTTTCAGGCTGTGCGCGCGCACCTTGAGGCTTTTCTTGAGTTCGGGAGACATTCCGTTTTTCTCGTCTGGATGATCATGATGTCCTGCATTCTACCCTATATCAGGTTCCTAAATGAGCAAACGTAGCAGCAGTAGTGCAAGATGGCTTGCCGAGCATTTCTCAGATGAATATGTCAAGCTGGCTCAGGAAAAGGGATATCGCTCGCGTGCCATTTTCAAGCTGGAAGAGCTGGATCGGCGCCATCGTATTTTTCACCCGGGGCAACGCGTCGTCGATCTTGGCGCTGCGCCAGGGGGATGGTCACAGTATGCGGTGCAGAAGGTGGGACGTAACGGACAGGTCTATGCCATGGATCTTCTGGACATGGAACCTATTCCCCGTGTTGACTTTCTGCGCGGTGATTTTACAGATGAGAGCATGTTCACAGAATTGTTGGCGGGTATGGGCGGAGAATATGCACACGTTGTGCTTTCCGACATGGCGCCCAATATGAGTGGGAACCGCAGTGTCGATCAGCACAAGGCCATGTACCTTGCCGAACTGGTTGCTGATATGGTGGGTAAAGTGATGGCAAAGGAAGGCACCCTGGTGATCAAGCTTTTTCAGGGTGCTGGCTTTCAGGAGTACCTGCAGATGCTGAAACCAAGGTTTTCCCAGATGCATACACGAAAGCCCAAAGCTTCCCGGGACAGAAGTCCCGAGGTTTATCTGGTCGCTCAAGGCTACAGGCCGGCAGCCAAGCCATGATGAATAACTGACTAAGTAGCAAAAACTGTGATACGGTAGACATACGTCTGTCTGCGACAGGAACCTGATGAAGCGTTCCAAGTCAAAACGTTGATGGGTGTGCAAACCTGTTTTCGTGCCTTGCGCAAGCGAACATAAAAATCGGACTGATCCGATATGGGGAGTGAGTATCGTGAACGATATGCTTAAGAATATCCTGCTTTGGGTGGTCATCGCCGTAGTGCTGATGTCCGTGTTCAATAATTTTGGATCCCGCAAGACGGTGGATTCATCCATGTCCTACTCACAGTTCATCAGTGCTGTGAATGAAGGCCAGATAAGACAGGTCACTATTGACGGTCCTATGGTCAAAGGCATGCTGGGCACAGGTGAGAAATTCACTACCTATAGTCCAGGCGATGCTCATCTGGTGGATGACCTGCTGAAAAACCATGTCGAGATCAAGGCTCAGCCTCCTGAGCAGCAGTCCCTGATCATGCAGATATTCATATCCTGGTTCCCGATGCTGCTTCTTATCGGCGTCTGGGTATTCTTCATGCGCCAGATGCAGGGTGGAGGAGCTGGTGGCCGTGGCGCCATGTCTTTCGGCAAAAGCAAGGCCCGTCTGATCGAAGAGGATCAGGTGAAAGTGACCTTTGCTGATGTTGCGGGTGCGGATGAAGCCAAGGAAGATGTGACTGAAATGGTCGACTTCCTGAAGGATCCAAGCAAATTCCAGAAGCTGGGTGGCAAGATTCCCCGTGGTGCGCTGATGGTGGGGCCTCCAGGTACTGGTAAGACACTGCTGGCTCGTGCCATTGCAGGTGAAGCCAAGGTTCCTTTCTTTACCATCTCAGGTTCTGATTTTGTCGAAATGTTTGTCGGTGTAGGTGCCTCGCGTGTCCGTGACATGTTCGAACAGGCTAAGAAGCATGCCCCATGCATCATATTCATTGATGAAATTGATGCGGTTGGCCGTCACCGTGGTGCAGGTCTGGGAGGTGGGCACGATGAGCGTGAGCAGACCCTGAACCAGTTGCTGGTGGAAATGGATGGTTTTGAAGGTACGGAAGGCATCATTGTGGTAGCTGCCACCAACCGTCCTGATGTTCTTGATCCAGCGCTGCTGCGTCCAGGCCGCTTCGACCGTCAGATTACTGTGGGTCTGCCAGATGTAAGGGGAAGGGAACAGATCCTGAAGGTACACATGAAGCGTATCCCGATGTCTGACAATGTTGAGCCCAAATATCTTGCTCGTGGAACCCCAGGTTTCTCAGGTGCTGACATTGCCAATCTCGTCAACGAAGCGGCCCTCTTCGCTGCACGCAAGAACAAGCGTGTAGTCGAAATGGAAGATTTCGAGAAAGCCAAGGACAAGATCCTCATGGGTGCAGAGCGCCGCTCCATGGTGATGAGTGATGAAGAAAAGCGGATGACGGCCTATCACGAAGCAGGTCACGCCATTGTGGGACGTCTGGTTCCTGAGCATGACCCAGTTTACAAGGTAAGCATCATGCCTCGTGGTCGTGCTCTGGGTATCACCATGTTCCTGCCAGAACGTGATACCTACAGTGCAAGCAAACAGAAGCTGGAAGGTCAGATTTCCAGCCTGTTTGGAGGTCGCCTGGCTGAGGAAATCATTTTCGGTCGCGAAAGAGTAACGACGGGTGCCCAGAACGATATCGAACGTGCTACCAAACTGGCTAGAAGCATGGTAACCCGTTGGGGCCTCTCTGAGCGTCTCGGCCCTCTAGCATACAGCGAAGAAGAAGGTGAGGTTTTCCTGGGACGTTCCGTCACCCAGCACAAGTCAGTCTCTGAAGAGACAGCAAGGCTGATTGATGAGGAAATCCGCTCCTTCATTGACCGTAACTATGAACGTTCAGAAAAGATTCTGCGCGACAATATGGAAAAACTGCATGTCATGGCAGATGCCCTCATGAAGTATGAAACCATAGACCGTCTGCAGATCGATGACATCATGGACGGAAGAACGCCACGTGAGCCGGAAGGCTGGGTGGATGATGCCAAAAATGGTGGTGATTCCAGCCGCAAGGCCGATGTCACTGAGCTGAAGCCCGCAGAGCAGCACTGATAAGCAAAGCGGCTTTGATGCCAGACCCCCGGTGGTGATGAGCCCCGGGGGTTTTTTATTGATCAGGCGCTTCATCGCCTGATCCGGCAGCGAGCTCCTGCAGGGTATTGAAGTTCTGGAACTGGGCTTTCATGGCGGGAGTGTGAATGATTTCACACTGGTGCAGCAACAGCCATTCTTGGACGCGTCTTCCTCCCTCTGCCAGATAGTTTCTGAGCATGGGGGTCAGCGCTATACCGATCAGCATGAAGAGCGGTTGCAGCCGGTCTCCGTCATGCAGGCAACGTAGTGATGTATCCGATGCAGGAAGCGCCATTAGATGATGCAGCAGTTCACTACTGACAAGAGGACTGTCGCAGGGAGCGGTAATGAGATAGGCGGTGTCACAGGCCTTGAGCAGATGGTAAATGCCTCCCAGAGGCCCACAATGGGGCAATTCCCTGTCGCAGACCACGGGGGAACCCAGTTTGGCATAGTCGTCCAGATTGCGGTTTGCACTGATGACCTGTTGTGCAGAAACGCTTTTCAGGACTTTGAGAACATGTGTTGCCATCGTCTCCCCTCTGAACGGCTGCAGTCCTTTGTCCATGCCATTCATGCGGCGACCCTGACCCCCAGCCAGCAGGCCGCCGGTCAGCTTGGCAGTCGGTATGTAATCCAGCATAATCGTGTTTTCGTGGGAAGTCATGAGCTTGATGATGTCCTTGCATCGGGTTTTATCGGGAGTGCTTTGGGGATTCGCTCTGGCGGGTTGTCATGCTATCGTACCATCCACTCAGGATTACTATGAGCAGGTAGCAACCGGCAAGGACTACGATGACGTCCTGCAGGAAGCCGAATTGGCCATCACTGAAGAAAATTTCAGGATGACAGGCCATAACCATATTGGCAGTGTGATCCGCAAACGCGAAGCTGTCCCTTTCCCCGATTATGACAGTCTGCAGTTCTGTAATCTGACGCTGGCAAGGCAGATGCTTGAGCGTTCACCAATGGTGGTCAGGTGGATGCCATGCAGTGTGTCGCTCAGAATGGAAGCTGGGAAGGTTTATGTCGGGACGGCTTTGCTGCCAGAAGCAACAGGTGATGATGTTCTGGATGAGATGAGTCGCTCTATTAATGGGAAACTCAGGCGTATAGTCGATTTTGCCGTACGACCTTGAGTCCTGTGACGCTGTTATGCTGAGGATACGATAATGACTGTTGTGACAAATAGGAGAATGCTGGTGGCGGGTCTGGCGGCTGTGCTGGTTGCTTGTGGGCAGCAGGGTGGCGATGGATCACCGATCCAGCAGCCTGGGGCGGCCAGGAGCAATGCTGCGCCTGTGCAGGCGGGTAACCCTGATCTGGATTTTCCAACCCTTAATCGCGTTGAGTATGTCATGGGTTGCATGCAGGAGCAGGGGGGGCAGAATTACGATACGATGTACCATTGCGTTTGTGCTGTTGACCAGATTGACCAGCGTATGACCTACACCGAGTACGATCAGGCACAGACCTTTACCCAGCTTTATGGCATGGGTGGTGAGCGTGGTGCGGTATTCCGCGACCCGCCTGAATCTGCAAGACTGCGTGATCTGCTGAAACAGGCTAAGGCTGCAGCTGCGAAGGTCTGTTTCCCGGAAAAGCCGGCGGCCCGCAAAGAGGTGCCGGCGAAGCCGCCTATCAAAAACCGTTGATGATTATCTGCTCATCAGTCGAAAAAGTTTTCAATTTTGAGCAGGGGTAGAGCCTTGGCGATGATGGGATCTGCAGCAAAAAGGCGCTGGATGGCATGATCAGTCAGATGATTGGTCAGCGCCAGAAACAGCATGGACTGATCAAGACACAGATAATCATAGGCAACTGCGCCAGTTGCCGGGTTGACGGCATCATAGAAACCAAAGTCACCATAGATGGGATAACGCTTTGCCAGCTCTTTCAGGTTGCTGATAGCTGATGCCGGGTCGATCATGATGGCAAGCCCTGCAGCATGTGAGGTTACTACGCCGGGCTTGTAGCTTCTGGTGCCCAGAGGTTCGACACCAAATTCGCCATAGCCGCCGCCTGGCGTAGAACTTGGGGACATACCCCAGACCGGATACCCCAGTGTTTTCAGTGTGTAGTCTTTCTGTATGCTGACATGAAGCAGATCGTTGGCGCCAAGGTTTTTCGGGGCCAGTCTGACTTCGTCCAGCATGACAACTGGCATCAGCGCTTCAAACATGCTGCCGCCCCATGAGGGTACAAAGCGTTTGCCCTCCCATTCGTAATAACCCCCTTCCCAGGTGAAGCCACCTCCTGTTTTGCTACGGCGGTTGACGGGCGTTTTCAGGTGCCAGTCGTAATACATTTCCGGATAGGTGCGCATCAGGGAGAACCAGTGCTGGGCGGGAACATCACCCTTGCCAATGGCAATGAGACTGCCGAGCCTCGATTCGGCATACAGTGCGCCATAGTGATAGATGGAGCGCATGCGCTGGTTGACATAGTAACCGTGTGCCATCCACTGGCGCTCTTCATCATAGAAGAATCTGTAGTCAGCCTGACGGATGAGACGGGAACAGCGTTCAGCCAGTTCTGGAAAGGCCTGTCTGACCACGATGAGTCCTGATGTCAGCCATGCAGAGTCTACATAGGAAATCAGGTTCGTGGTGCGTTCCAGCGTGCTGATGACATAGTAGTTGTAGAAGAAGCCCTGGAAGGTTTCCATCTGGGCCAGACTGTCGAGTGTACTGGTAATCTTGCGTACCGCGGTGGCATGGTCGATGAAACCAAGCTTGTTGGCGGCGACGACGCTGGCCAGATAAAAACCAATATTGGTGACACTGGTGTAATCGCCGAGTTGTGCCTGGGTGACATCCACGCTTTCGGGGTGGAACTGGACCCGATCCAGTGGCAGTCCTCTGACCCTGTCTGTCAGTCCGTCCAGTCCGCGCCAGGTATCCAGTGCCAGACGTTTTACAAACAGGGTATCCTCGGTGGGCATGCGACTGGGATCTGCCAGAACCTGAGTTGGCCAGCCGTTCAGGCGTTTTTTCAGTTCAGTGCGTGCTGATGGTTCACCGCCCAGCGCATTTTCCCAGCGCTGCTTGCGAGGGGCCACGATCAGGTCTGTGCCTTCGGGACCGGGTTCGCCGGTCTTGACCAGTGCAATATCATCAAGGTAGTAGCTGCCGCTGTTAAGCCAGTTGTGAGGCCGGCTGACCCTCAATTCGATTTGATGCAGATTTTTCCAGTCTGTAATGCCGCTGATATGGTTGAGTGGAATTTCGACCCATTGCCATTCGCTGGTGACCGGGCTGATGATAAACTCGCCCGCCTGCCCGGATTGTGCTTCTGCGTTATTGCCGCCTGCCATCAGACGCAATTCAAGTTCGGGGGTAAAGCCCTGAGTGGCATCGCCACGTATACGCAGGAATAGATGATCATAATCGGTGGCATCTACGGGACTGAAAGCCAGACTGGCGGTGTAGGCAGATGGGCTCTGGTCGGTAGCTACCGGCGCTATCGGGCTGGATGATTTTTCTCCGAACTGATAGTGCAGTCTCAGTACCTGACTGCCAGGTTTTTTTTCGGTCACACGCTCAAGATGAATACCCAGCTGTTTGTTGCGTTCCGTATGCCAGGCAAGATCCCCCTGATCTTCAAAATTGTCCAGAAGATGTTCTTTAAGTGTATGACTGCGCGGGATGTTCAGATCCTGGGCAGCAGCCATGGCCAGCTGGGCGGGTTGTAGCAGACTGGCCAGGAAACAGGGAAGCAGCGGTTTGCAGACTTTCAGCACGATGACAGGTATCCAGAGTGGTGATTCAACACGGCAAGCATAGCCCTGTGTATCATGAACGGTCAATCGGATCGCGACGTCGTATGGTGGGCGATCGGGCCGTCCGTAGCAGGAGCAGGGCGCTTCCCACAATAACCAGAAAAACAATGAGTGTAATGAAAAAAGGCAACATGACGGTTCCGCTGCTGGTGATGGTGATGCTGTCATACTATGGCATGAGAGCTTGCGGTGCTGAAACCCTGTATCCCGCAGAAGGCCCGGCTCGCGTTTTCGGTGAAACGAATGCCGGCTGTATCCAGGGCGCCAGTGCCCTCCCTCTTGATGGTAGCGGCTATGATGTCATGCATCAGGAGCGTTCCCGCTATTTTGGTCATCCTGACCTGATCGCCGTAATCCGTCATCTGGGCGCCAGGGTGGCACAGCACGACTGGGGCCGGATGCATGTAGGTGATCTTTCTCTGGCAAGGGGAGGTCCTATGCCCAGTGGGCATAGAAGCCATCAGAATGGGCTGGATGCTGATATCTGGTACACCCTGCGGCCAGATATGCAGTTTGCTCCTTCACTGCTTATGCGCGACCAGCGTACGCTGGAGCGTTCATCATGGCGTGAGCCGCAGGCTGAGTTGCTGAAAGCTGCCAGCCAGCTGCCCGATGTAGACCGCATTTTTGTCCATGCAAGTATCAAGAAGGCGTTGTGCGAGGATGCCAGATACCGTCATGACCGGCATTGGCTGAGAAAGATCAGGCCCTGGTACCGTCATGATGACCATTTTCATCTGCGTCTGTCATGTCCCGAAGGTAGTGCAGGCTGTGTTGCCCAGGAGCCTGTACCAGCTGGGGATGGATGTGATGCGTCACTTGACTGGTGGCTGCAGCAGCCGGCTCTGCCACCGCTGCCGTCAGAACCGTTGCCATACCATGGGCCTCAGCCGAGACTGCCGCCGGCCTGTGATGCCATTCTCCATGCGAGAAAGGTTTCGGTGACCCGTTCTGCCAGAGCGGGTGAATCACTGAGAAAGTGAGGCCGGTCTTTTTCCCGCCGCAGCCATGTGTACTGTCGTTTGGCAAACTGTCGAGTGGCGATGATGGCTTTTTCCACCATGGACTCATAGCTGTCGCGCCCGTCAAGGTAATCCCATAACTGGCGATAGCCGACAGCACGCATGGCAGGGAGGCCGGTATGGAGATCGGGGTTGTCGTGCAGCCGTCTGACCTCGTTTTCAAACCCTGATGCCAGCATGGCATGAAAACGCTGGCGTATCCTGGGATCCAGTGCCTGTCTGGACTCAGGTGCCAGGACGCAGGACCAGACGTCAAAACTATGGCTTGGCGCTGACTGCTGTGCCTGCCAGTCGCTGAGGGTCTGCCCAGTGGCCTGATAGACTTCCAGTGCGCGCAGTATGCGTTGGGGATCATTGGGATGGATGCGCGCGGCTGCCAGAGGGTCGATCAAGGCCAGTTTTTCATGCATGCAGGCCAGACCTGAATCGCTACGTTCTTGTTCCAGACGCTGGCGAATATCAGGGTGGGCAGGGGGGAGTTCGGCCAGACCATGTAACAGGGCCTGGAAGTAAAGCATGGTGCCACCTACCAGAATCGGAAGGCGTTTTCTCCCGTGTATGTCGCTTATTGCCGTTCTGGCCTCGCGGCAGAAGCGTCCAGTGGAGTAGCTTTCAGCAGGGTGCAGAATATCGATGAGGTGGTGAGGAATGCGTGCCATTTCAGCGGGCGATGGTTTGGCCGTACCGATATCCATACCGCGATAGACCAGAGATGAGTCTACACTGATGATTTCTCCATCCAGCTGTTCGGCCAGTTGCAGTGCGAGCATGGATTTGCCAGAGGCTGTAGGGCCCATCAGTGCGAGAACGGGCGGTAATGGCATTATCGACCCCGCATGAAAAAACTGTCCAGTTTGTGCCTGTCCAGTTCAATCCAGGTAGGACGGCCATGATTGCACTGACCTGAGCGCTCGGTCGCTTCCATTTGCCGCAGCAGGCTGTTCATCTCCGCAAGGGATAGTTTGCGTCCTGCACGAACGGCTGCGTGACAGGCCACTCCGGCCAGTACCTCATGGATAGCCTGTTCCACTGCGGGGGAAGCAGTGTCACCGATGTCGCTATTGGCGATCAGATCCTGTACCAGTTTCTGGGCATCAGCCCCTTCCAGCAGGGCGGGCATGGCGCGCACGACCATGCTGGTATCGCCCGTCCGTTGCAGATCAAGCCCCCATCGGACAAGCGTTTCTGCCAGATGTTCGGCCTTGTCGGCATCATGGCGGCTTAGCGTCATGCGTAATGGCAAGAGCAGGGGCTGACTGAGAATGCTACCCTGGTTTTCCAGTTGCTGCTTGAGTGATTCGTAGGTGATCCTTTCATGGGCGGCATGCATGTCAACCATGACCAGGCCCTGAGCGCTCTCAGCCAGAATATAAGTATCGTGCAGACATGCTATGGCAAAGCCCAGCGGCGGAACAGGCGCTGAGGCATCCATCTGGATTGCATATTCTGCGAAGGGAATAGACAGCGCCTGAGGTGATGGGGGGCTGACTGGTGGTGGATAGGCTGCTGTCACTCTTCTGGAGAGCGGCGTGGAAGCCTGTTTCTGGCCGCTGGCGAACACGGTGGTTTCAGGTATCTGGAATCCGAATGGTGAAGGCTCATCCGGGATGGCAGGAGCATGGCCGGGTTTTTGGGCGGCAATAGTGCGCTGCAGTGTCCTGAAAATGAAATCATGAACCTGTCGGCTCTCCCTGAATCTGACTTCCGTTTTGGCGGGATGTGCATTGACATCGACCCATGCCGGATCAATGTCGAGATAGAGAACATAGACTGCGTGACGGTTCTGGTACATGACATCCTGATAGGCCTGCCTGACGGCATGGGTGATCAGCTTGTCTCTGACATGACGCTGGTTAACATAGAAAAACTGTTGATCCGGCTGGCTGCGGCTGTGGGTTGGCAGGCTGATCCATCCTTTCAGCTGCAATCCTTCGGTACTGGCATTGACGGCAATGGAGTGATCAATGAATTGGTCACTCAGGATGCGCTCTACACGCTGGCTCCATGCCTCCGTGTCACTGGCTGGGGGCAGGCGTAGCGTTTCCTTTTGCTGATGCCTGATCAGGATGCCTACATCGGGCCGGGCAAGGGCAAGCCGCTCTACTGTCTGCAGGATATGGCCCAGTTCCGTCTTGTCTGCACGCAGGAATTTACGCCGGGCGGGTGTGTTGTAGAACAGATCCCGTACCTCAACAGTTGTACCTGGCGGGTGTGCTGCAGGTTCAGGCTCAGGATGGATCTCGCTGCCATCTGCGGTAATGCGGTAGCCGCTGTTGGCCTCAGGTGTGCGTGAGGTCAGGGCCAGGCGTGATACCGAACTGATGCTGGGTAATGCTTCCCCCCTGAATCCCATGGTCAATACATTGACCAGATCTTCCTGGCGACTGATTTTGCTGGTGGCATGGCGTGAAAGCGCCAGCGCCAGTTCTTCCCGGGGAATGCCTGAGCCGTTGTCGCTGATCCTGATCATGCGTATGCCACCCTGTTCCAGATCAATTTCAATGCGGCTGGCGCCTGCATCAAAGGCATTTTCCATCAGTTCCTTGACGATGGATGAAGGGCGTTCCACCACTTCTCCGGCGGCAATCTGGTTGACAAGCTGTGGCGGGAGTATCTGAATGGTCATGGCGGTCAGTTCATGCAAACACGATAAGCTTGAATGCTATCACACCCTGCTGTCAGCACAGGGGCTGGTGGCAATCAGTTGCAGGGGGTAAAATCCGCTCAGATGAACAGTCATTCAGGAGTTGTGGTTATTAGCAGTCACTGTACCAGAGGCGTGTGCGTGGCCGCCCATGCTTGAAATAGGTCTCATCTTTGCGCTGATGGCTGTCAACGGTGTGCTTGCCATGTCTGAAATGGCCATGGTGTCTGCAAGGCGGAGCCGTCTGCAGCATATGGCTGAAAAAGGAAGTGCCGGGGCGGTGCGGGCTCTTGAGTTTGCCGGACAGCCCACGCGTCTGCTCTCCACCATACAGATTGGCATTACCTCTATCGGCATTCTGAGCGGCGCACTTGGTGAAGCCGCGTTGTCCAGTGTTGTTGAGGGTTACATCAGCGGGATTCCTGAACTTGCTGCCTATGCTCATGAAATGACCCTGACTGTGGTGGTGGTCGGGATCACCTATTTTTCTCTGGTGATTGGTGAGCTGGTGCCTAAACGTCTTGCCCTGCAGTATGCGGAGCAGATTGCCGTGACGATGGCGCGTCCCATGTACCTGCTTTCGCTGCTGACACTGCCACTGGTCAAGATTCTCAGTTTTTCCACGGATATTATTCTGGTTGTTCTCAGGGTGCAGCGGCAGCGTAGTCACTCCATCACCGAGGAGGAAATCAAGGTCATCCTTGATCAGGCGACCCAGGAAGGTGTTTTCGAGGAAACGGAGCAGGAACTGGTCGAAAACATTCTTCGTCTCGACAGTCGTAAGGTTGGATCCATCATGACACCCAGACAGGATATGGTATTTCTGGATGTCAACAGGGGTGACGAGCAGAACCGTATCATTCTTCAGGAGCATCCTCACTGGATTATTCCTCTCTGCAATGATGGTCTCGACAATGTGCTTGGTTTCGTCCGCACCAAGGATCTGCTGAACAGGCTGTTGCAGGGAGAAAGACCTACTTTACAGGCTATGGTAACCCCCGCGCTTTTTGTGCCTAACTCCGTATCACTCATGCAGTTACTGGAACATTTCAAGCGTTCTCACCTCCAGACGGCCCTAGTGGTGGATGAGTATGGCGAATTGAATGGTCTGGTAACGCTGAATGATGTGCTTGAGGCTATTGTGGGTGATATTGCTTCCGAAGGTCTTGATGATGATCCTGCGGCCATTCAGCGCGCGGATGGTTCATGGCTGGTGGATGCTACCATGGACATTGACAGCTTCAGGGAACTCTTTGATCTGGATCTCCTGCCCGGTGAAGATAAGGGTGAATTCCATACGCTTGCCGGGTTTATCATGCTGCAACTGGGTAATATTCCCCGCATTACCGACGGTTTTGATTATGATGACCTGCACATAGAGGTTATCGATATGGATAGAAACAGGATTGACAAGGTTTTGGTGACGCGTCGCACTGATGCATCACGGAACTGAGCATGAAGCACAGCCATTACCAGTCCGAAGCATCTCATCTGGATGCCGCAGAACTCAGGCGCCTGCTGACGGCCTCCTATACGGATGATGACAGCCAGCGCATCAGTGCTGCACTGGATCGGGCCCTGCTGGCGCGAGACAGTGACAGCATTCTACGGCCGCGTGGTATTGATGTGGCCTATATCCTTCTTAATCTCAAGGTCGATGCCAACTGTATTCAGGTCGCACTGCTCTGTGATCCATGGCTGAGGGAGCATGGCATATCTGCGGACTGGCGTGAGATTTTTGGTCACGATGTGGCCGATATGGTGGACAAAGTCAACTGGCTGAACAATTTTAATGAGTTCAGTGTTGAAGCAAGTCACCGCCCGGGTCAAGCCGAGCTATTACGTCGCATGCTGTTATCAGTGGTGAATGATGCGCGGGCGGTGCTTGTCAAGCTTGCCTATCGTGTACAGCGTCTGCGTATCCTGAAAGACCAGTCCTGCGTGGCAAGGGAGACGGTGGCTCTGGAAACGCTGGAGATTTATGCACCGCTGGCGAACCGTCTTGGGCTTGGGCAGCTCAAGTGGGAGATGGAGGATCTGGCTTTTCGCTATCTGCACCCCGAAGAGTACAAGACGCTGGCCAAGTCTCTTGCTGTTAACAGGGCGGCGCGCGAAGCCTATGTACACCAGTTTACCAGGCTGCTGAAAGATGGGCTTGATGCAGCGGGAATCAGGGGGAGGGTATTTGGCCGGCCCAAGCATATCTACAGCATCTGGAAAAAAATGCAGCGTAAGCATGTGCCGGTAGAGGATCTTTATGACCTGCTTGCGGTAAGGGTGATTCTTGATGATGTCTCCACCTGTTATGCGGTGCTGGGTGTTGTCCATGCCCTCTGGCCGCATGTGCCGAGAGAGTTTGATGACTATATCGCCAGCCCCAAGGAAAATGGCTATCAGTCCCTGCACACGGTTGTGATTGGCCCGGAAGAAAGACCGGTTGAGGTGCAGATCCGTACACGTGGCATGCATGAGTTTGCCGAGTATGGTGTTGCCGCGCACTGGCGCTACAAAGAGGGAAGTGCGCATGATGCGGCCTTTGACCGGAGCATGGCCTCATTGAGGCGACTTCTGGAGAACAGGGATGATGATGAGACCCTGCTGGATGATTTTCGCGGTGATATCTTTGGCGACGAGGTCTTTGTGCTGACCCCGCGTGGGCAGGTAGTGCGTCTGGTACGGGGCGGTACCCCTCTCGATTTTGCCTATGCCATTCATACCGAGGTAGGGCATCGCTGTCGTGGCGCCAAAGTTGATGGGCGTATTGTGCCGCTGACGTATGCTCTGAAATCAGGAGAGAAGGTCGAGATTCTGACCGCACGTCAGGGCGGTCCCAGTCTCGGCTGGCTGGATGCAAGGCTTGGCTATGTGCATACCAGTCATGCCCGAAACAAGATCAGGCAGTGGTTTCGCCAGCAGGATCACGAAAAGCATCTCAGGAATGGCCGGAGTATGTTGGAACGGGAACGGCATAAGCTGGGTCTGCGGGGAGCGGTAACAGGTCTTGCGCGCATATTCCATCTTGAGAGTGAGCATGATGTGCTACTTGCCCTGGGACGTGGGGATATCAGCCAGATCCAGCTGGCCGCTGCGCTGGAGTCTGTTGCAGGGGAAGCAGTTACCCGGCATGTCCGGGGGACGCGTCCTTCGGTATCTTCCGGGAAGTCAGCTTCCCGTCATGCAGTCACGGTGCAGGGGGTTCCCAATCTGATGGCGCATTTTGCACAGTGCTGCCAGCCGGTGCCAGGAGATCCGATTATCGGTTATGTGACATTGGGGCAGGGGGTGGCCGTACACAGGGATGACTGCCATAACATCATGCTGCTGCCAGAGTGGAAGCGTAATCGCCTTATCGAGGTCGAATGGGGTGAAGACGAGAGCGTGTTTCCGGTTGAGATTGAGGTTCAGGCCTATGATCGTAAAGGTCTGCTCAAGGATATTACCCATGTATTGGCGCATGATCATGTGAATATCCTCAGTACCAATACGCTGACGCATGCCGAAGACCAGTCAGTGGTCATGCATATCACGCTGGAAATCCAGCATCTGGGCCAGTTGAGCATGGTTCTCGACAAGATCGCCCAGATCCATAATGTCCTGGAGGCGAAAAGGAGTCCCTGCAGGCCTGCCGCTAAAGCGTGATTTTCGTATCTCCAGCTCTTTTGCTATCTATTTCAATGCTATACTAACCAGCCTAGCTGCTTCTCGCAGCACACCTACTATCGCGGGTTTTCATGACAGCCTTTGCCAAAGAGATCGTTCCGGTCAATCTTGAAGACGAAATGAAGCAGTCCTATCTGGACTATGCCATGAGTGTCATTGTCGGAAGGGCTTTGCCGGATGTGCGTGATGGGCTGAAGCCTGTGCACAGGCGGGTTCTTTACGCCATGCAGGAACTTGGTAATGACTGGAACAAGCCCTACAAGAAGTCTGCGCGCGTAGTTGGTGATGTTATCGGCAAATATCATCCTCACGGTGATTCTGCAGTCTATGACACTATCGTACGTATGGCTCAGCCATTTTCACTGCGCTACATGCTCATTGATGGTCAGGGCAACTTTGGCTCCGTGGATGGTGATCCACCGGCGGCCATGCGTTACACCGAAGTGCGTATGGCAAGGATTGCCCATGAACTTCTGGCTGACCTTGATAAGGAAACCGTTGATTTTGTACCGAACTATGACGGTACTGAAATGATCCCGGCGGTATTACCAACCAAAATTCCAAATTTGCTGATCAACGGCTCCAGCGGTATCGCAGTCGGTATGGCGACCAATATTCCGCCACACAACATCAGTGAAGTCATTAACGCTTGTTTGGCCATCATTGCCAATCCTGACATTACCATTCCGGAGTTGATGGAACATATTCCGGGACCGGATTTCCCAACCGCAGCCATTATTAATGGCCGCCGTGGTATTGAAGAAGCGTATCGCACT
>JBEBBU010000146.1:0-3182 GCA_041158225.1 Pseudomonadota bacterium
TGCATCACCCCGGTCTTGAAGTGACCACGGGGTCTGCTAGTATGCTGGCAGATCATATTGCCAGCAAAGGCCAGAGCGAATGTCATCCGTTCCCCTGAAAATCACCGTCATCCTGACGCTACTTATGTGTAGCGTCTCTGGATGCAGTCTTTCCAGAAAACCTGCCGTTCCGCAGGAAGCAGCGCTCAAGGCGCAGGTTCCTGGACTGGATGATGTCCGTTACATCGTGGCGCCTGAAGATATCCCAAGAATGGCGCGTGAAGGCCTCGACAGTTTCATTAAAGAGCAGAACCACCTGAAACAACAGGGTAAACCCATCGATCCCATGCCACCGGCAACATATCTCGCACTTTCTGGCGGGGGGGATGATGGCGCCTTTGGGGCAGGACTGCTTAACGGCTGGAGCAAAACGGGACATCGTCCCGAATTCAAGATGGTAACCGGGGTCAGCACAGGTGCGCTGCTGGCACCCTTTGCTTTTCTGGGCCCCAGTCAGGACAGCACGCTGGAGACCGTCTACACGCGTATGTCAGCGGATGACATTCTTGAGCCGCGGGGCTATCTCGCCGCCCTGAGCGAAGATGCGCTGGCTGACAATGCCCCGCTGGAGCAACTGGTAAAGCACTATGTCACTCAGGATATTCTGGATCAGATAGCAAAAGAATATGCCAAGGGCCGCCTGCTACTGATTGCCACAACCAATCTGGATGCCAGACAGGCTGTGATCTGGAACATGACCAGAATTGCGGCCAGCCATCACCCCAGCGCCATGCAGCTCTTTCACCAGATCATGCTCGCATCTGCAGCCATCCCAGGCGCATTTCCCCCTTCCATGATTGATGTCGAGGTCGATGGCCAGCCCTATCAGGAAATGCATGTCGATGGCGGCGCCATGACCCAGGTTTTCCTCTATCCTCCATCATTCAATTATGGCGGACTGGATAAAGGCATGAACCTGCACCGCCCCCGGGAACTTTACTTGATCAGGAACGCCCGGCTTGACCCGGACTGGGCTGAGGTCCAGAGACAGACACTCAATATCGCCGGCCGAGCCATCAGCTCCCTGATCCAGACGCAGGGCATTGGCGATCTCTACCGTATCTATGCCATCGCCCAGAGAGATCACATAAGCTACCAGCTTGCCTATATTCCCAAGGAATTCAAGGCAGAGCACAAGGAAGAGTTTGATACATCGTATATGCGTGCGCTCTATGCCAAAGGCTTTGACATGGCCATCAAGGGCTATCCATGGCAACACACGCCACCGGATTACTGATCAATATACGAACCGTACACCGAAGCAAGAACCTGCCAAAAAGGATTACTGATGCATTTTCTGGGTCTTTATCTGGATAGACTTGACAGTATTGTTTATACGCTGGTTATTGTATGCATCACCATCGCTGCCGGATCAACCCTTTTCAGGCGTCTACGCAGACACTCGGGCACAGCTGCTGAGCATGAAATGACCGGGCATTATTTTGCTGTGGTCAGTACAATCTATGCGGTCACACTCGGGCTTGTTGTCTTTGATGCGCTTGGCACTTATGAACAGGCCAATGAAACCGTCAAAAAAGAAGCAAAGTCGCTTTTTGCTGTATATTCACTGGCAGGCAGCTACTCAGACGAAGATCGCCGGGCTATTCAAAACCTGACGCGAGATTATGTCGATGCAGTTCTCAATAGCGAGTGGCAACTGATGGATGACAGGGACGAATGCCCTCTCTCCAGAAAACTCATGTTTGATCTGATAGACCGTGTGAATCATATTACGCCAGCCACCCCCAGCCAGATTGCCCTACTCCCTTTGATCGCTGGCGAAATGATCAATGCCGTTGATTCCGCCCGCTCACGACTTCAGCAGAATGCGGAGGGGATACCCGATATTGAGTGGTACGTCCTCATAACGGGAGCCGCATTCACCATCCTTTTCTCTTACTTTTTTGATAACCGCAGCATAGGCCACTTCATCATGTCCTGCATGCTGGCGTTTGTGATAGCGTCCAACCTGCTTCTGGTACTGGCATTTGGTGAACCATTCAGAGGTGAATTTCAGGTAAGCAACCAGGAGTTTTTAATGTTGAAACAATACATATCTGCCTATCAGCAGTGAGTGTCACACACTGTATACACCTGAAATAACGCCAGAAAAATCAATAGAAAAAATCCATGGGAGGCCGCGGTGGTGACTTGGGAATCCTGTAGGATTTCAGCCAGGCTTTGAGGTCTGCGATATCTCCAAAATCACGCAGGCCGCTCTGGAGGCTTAATATCTGGTAACGCAACTCGCGGATATCGCGATTCAGACGGGTCATCAGGCTCTTTGGTGTCAGCGCCTCGTAGTAGGCGATATTCAGCTGCATACGCAACCCGACCTCAACGTCCTCAATCTCCCGCTGCAGTTCATCCGACTGCTCCTTGAGCAACTGGTTATAGGCGTTCAGACGTTCCTCGGCAATCTGCCCGAGATGCCCCTGATCAATCTGTTCGGCCTGCAACTGGAGTTCCAGCAGCTTGAGCAGATCTTTCTTCTCATAGGCCTGGTTCACCTGCTGCATGAGTTCGGTTTTGCGTTCACGCTCGACCGGATCCATTTCACGGTCGGGATGCAGCCGGGTCACCAGCTTGCGGTAAATTTCCTGCATGGACTGCTGGATTCTGGCTTTTTCAGCCTCTTTCTGCGCTTCCAGCGCTATCTGCCGTTTGCTTTGCTTGCGGCTGGCACGTTGCGCTTCCCTTTCAGCTTCTTCAGCAAGAAGTTGCGCTTCGACAAAGGCATGGACTTTATCCGGTGAGCTCAGGTCAGCATCACCGATATCCCGGCCGAACACTTCCCCCATCATGAGTTTCATGACCTCACCGGCTTCAGCATCGCTTTCACGCTGCATGGTGTCGAAATCCTGATCACTATGGCAGTTATAGAGCGCCTTGATTTCCTCATCCCCATCCCCCTCGGCAAGCAGAGGCAGTGCCAGCTCGCAGATGAGATAGCTCAGCTTGGTTCTTTCACCTTTTTTAAAGGCAGGGTTGGCATACGCCTCATCCAGAATACGCAACCGCTGCAGCTCAAGGGCACGGTACTCATCAATAAGTGGATTAAGCACACGGGCGCAATGCTCGTGCGCAGCCTGGGCAGATTCCCGCCACTCCACCAGGCATTTTTTCTGCTTGTCGAGTTTTTT
>JBEBBU010000147.1:0-15003 GCA_041158225.1 Pseudomonadota bacterium
CAGAAAAAAACCGGGTTCATGCAGAAGCTTTCCAAGGTCTACAACTCCATGTCCCCCGAATATGTGCCAGTGACCAAGCTGGGCAAGGAGTCGCGCAGCAAGATGAACCAGCAGGACTGATCGGGATACCCAGGCTCCGGATATGGATTTTCATCTGATTGCCCAGGATGGGGCAGCAAGGCGTGCGCGACTGGTATTTGCGAGGGGGGAAGTCCAGACCCCCGCATTCATGCCCGTGGGTACTTATGGCTCGGTCAAGGGCCTGAGTCCGCAGGAGGTTCGGGACACTGGTGCCGACATCCTGCTGGGCAACACTTTCCATCTCATGCTGCGTCCTGGCATGGAGGTGATGAAGGCCCACGGTGACCTGCATGATTTCATGGGCTGGGAGCGACCTATACTGACGGATTCGGGTGGATTCCAGGTGTTCAGCCTTGGGGCCATGCGCAAGATTACCGAACAGGGCGTCCGGTTCCGCTCGCCGGTGGATGGTCGCGAAGTATTCATGGGGCCTGAGGAATCCATGGCCGTGCAGCGTGATCTGGGATCGGACATCGTCATGATCTTCGATGAGTGCACCCCGTATCCCGCCAGTTACGAGCAGGCGGAGAGCTCCATGATGCTCTCCATGCGCTGGGCGGAACGCAGTCATCGCGCCCACGCTGGGAATCCTTCAGCCCTGTTTGGCATTGTACAGGGCGGCATGTATGCCGATCTGCGTCAGCGCTCGCTGCAGGGACTGCAGGCCATCGGTTTCGATGGCTATGCTATCGGCGGGCTATCGGTGGGTGAACCCAAGTCGGAAAGGGAGTCGGTACTGGATGGCCTGTTACCGGCCATGCCTGCCGACCGGCCGCGTTACCTGATGGGTGTCGGCACACCTGAGGATATCGTTGAGGCAGTCCGCCGTGGTGTCGACATGTTTGACTGTGTGATGCCAACCCGCAATGCACGCAACGGACATATCTTTACCCGCCATGGCGTGATCCGCATCCGCAATGCGGCTTACCAGTCGGATACCCGCCCACTGGATGAGCACTGTGGCTGCTATACCTGCCGCCATTTCAGCCGCAGCTATCTGAGGCATCTGGACAAATGTGGCGAAATGCTGGGGCCGCGCCTCAATAGCATCCATAACCTTTACTACTATCAGGAACTCATGGCAGGGCTGCGTGCTGCCATCGAGGAGGGCCGGCTGGACAGTCATGTCCGTGAGTTTTATGCGGCCCGTACCTGACCGCCAAGATTGTGTCATAATGATCCATTATGCTGGCAGTTATGATGCCTGACCAGCCAGGCCACAACACCAAGAGAGGATACTCATGAGTTTTCTGATTTCTGATGCTTTTGCAGAGGCAGCACCCGCTGCGGCAGCAGCCCAGGATCCCGGCTTTGCGGGACTTATCCTGCCGATGGCGGTTCTGGGGGTATTTTTCTTCCTTTTTGTCCTGCCGCAGAACCGTCGCCAGCGCGAGCACAAGAAACTCCTGCAGTCACTGGTCAAGGGCGTTGAAGTCGTGACCAATGGCGGTGTGCTGGGGCGCGTCGTGGATGTCGATGACAATTTCGTGGTGCTGGAAGTATCCGACAATGTGCATGTTCATGTGCAGCGTACCGCAGTCGCTTCGCTGATGCCCAAAGGCACCTACAAGGTGACCAAGCGCAAGTCCGAGAGCAAATAAAGGTTCATACCGCCGTATCACCCATCTGGGCCGGTCTCCATATATCCGGCCCGTCTATCGAGTCCCAAGCATGCGAAACAGTTTTCCCCTCTGGAAGAATCTGCTGATCGTGGTCGTGCTGACCATGGCCATCGTTTATTCGCTTCCCAACTTTTTTGGTGAAGATCCCTCAGTCCAGCTTTCGCCCATTCGCAATACCAAGGTTGACCAGAGTGTTGCCACTGAGGTGGAAAATGCACTTAAGGCAGGCGGTATTGCTTACAAGTCCGTTGAACTGCTGGACAAGCGGCTGCTGGTCAGACTGAGCGATACGGATACTCAGCTCAAGGTATCGGATGTACTGTCCAGCCAGATGGGCAGCCGCTTCGTGGTAGCACTCAATCTGGCGCCAGCGACTCCATCCTGGCTGAATGCACTGGGTGCCAAACCCATGTATCTGGGACTTGACCTGCGTGGTGGTGTGCATTTCCTGCTGCAGGTGGATATGGAGGCAGCCATTGCCCAGGCGCATGAGCGCTTTGTGGAGGATGCCCGTACCCTGCTGCGTGAAAACAAGCTGCGCTATCAGACGGTTGAAAAGAAGGGTGATGCCGTCGTGATCCACTTCCAGGATAACCAGACGCTGGGTCAGGCTGCCGAGGTCATCAAGCGCGAAATCCGTGGTATGGCTTTCAAGGAAACTGATCCGCAGACGCTGGAGGGACGGCTGACTGAAGCCGATATCCGCGAGATCAAGAAGTTTGCGGTTGCCCAGAATACCACCACCCTGCGTAACCGCGTCAACGAACTGGGTGTGGCAGAGCCAGTGATCCAGCAGCAGGGGGATGACCGTATCGTGGTCCAGCTGCCTGGCGTACAGGATACCGCCCGCGCCAAGGAAATCCTGGGTGCTACCGCAACGCTTGAGTTCCGTCTGGTCGATGGCGAGCATGTGGTCCAGAGCGAAAATGACAAGGTGCCGCTGGGATCCCGTATGTACAAGGATCGTGCCGGCCGTCCATTGCTGCTGGAAAGAAAGATCATCGTGACCGGTGACCAGGTGGTGGATGCCGCTTCCGGCATTGACCAGCAGGGTGGGGCGCCTGCCGTCTACGTGACCCTGAACGGTGCTGGTGCCAAGAAGATGGCTGATGTCACCCGCGAAAATATCGGTCGCTCCATGGCGGTCGTCTTTATCGAAAACAAGACGGACAGCCGTGAAGTCAACGGTCAGCGTGTCAGTACCCATCGCAAGGTGGAGGAAGTCATCAATGTTGCGACCATCCGCGACCATTTCAGCAAGCGCTTCCAGATTACCGGTCTTGATAGTACCGAAGAAGCGCGCAACCTGAGTCTGTTGCTCCGTGCCGGTGCGCTGGCTGCACCCGTGGACATTGTTGAAGAGAGGACCGTAGGTCCCAGCCTTGGCAAGGAAAATATCGAACAGGGCGTGCGCTCCTTCATGATTGGCTTTGCCTTGGTGGCAGCTGTTGTCCTTTTCTACTACAAGGTGTTTGGTGTCGTCGCCATTGTGACGCTGGTTTTCAACGTGGCACTGGTGCTGGCTATCCTGTCCGGGTTGCAGGCAACCCTGACGCTGCCAGGTATCGCGGGTATTACCCTGACCGTCGGTATGGCGGTTGACGCCAACGTCCTGATCTATGAGCGTATCAAGGAAGAAATGCGCAATGGCAGTTCAGCCCAGGCGGCGATCTATGCCGGCTTTGATCGCGCCTTTGGTACCATCTTCGATTCGCATATCACCAACCTGATGGCTGCCATCATGCTGTTTGGTGTGGGTTCGGGGCCAGTCAAGGGTTTTGCCGTCTCCCTCACCATAGGCATCATCACCTCGCTGTTTACCGCCGTGACCTGCAGCAGGATGATGGTGAACTGGATTTATGGCCAGAAGCGCGCTGTGCGCCTGTGGATTTAAGCCTTAACCGGGAATGCAAGTTATGAAAGACACAACACCCAAGCCTTATGCCATCGACTTTCTGGGCAAACGCAAGATTGCCGTTGGACTGTCTGTGGTACTGAGCCTGTGGGCCATCATATCGCTGGCCACGCAGGGACTCAATTTTGCCATTGACTTTACTGGCGGTACCCTGGCCGAAGCACGCTACAGCAATATTGCCAATCTGGTCGATATCCGCCACCAGCTGGAAGGTTCCGGTTTTCATAACCCCAGTGTGCAGAACTTTGGCACCAGCCATGATGTGCTGATCCGTCTGGAACCCCAGCCTGGCGATGCGGATATCAAGGGCGCACTACTGTCCGCCCTCAAGGTGGCTGATGGAGAGAGTGTCACCATTACCCGTATCGAAATGGTCGGCCCTCAGGTGGGCGAGGATATGGCCGAAAGCAGTATCCTGGCACTGGTGCTGGCAAGTCTCAGCATTCTGGTCTATGTGGCCTGGCGCTTTGAATACCGTTTCTCGCTGGGTGCCATTCTGGCTACCCTGCATGACGTGATCATGATTCTGGGCATCTTTGCATTTTTCCAGATGGAATTTGATCTGAGCGTACTGGCGGCTGTACTGGCTATCATGGGTTATTCACTCAACGATACCATCGTGGTGTTTGACCGTATCAGGGAAAACTTCCGCAAGTACCGCAAGGGAGAAGTGGTGGATATCATGAATATTTCCATCAATGAGACCCTTAGTCGTACCCTGATGACCTCATTCCTGACATTTCTGACCGTGCTGGCAATGGCGATCTGGGGTGGTGAGATCATTCACAACTTCGCAGTAGCGCTGATCATCGGTATCGTGATCGGTACCTACTCGTCCATCTATGTGGCGAGTGCGCTGGCATTAAGGCTTGGCGTCAGTCGTGCTGACCTTCTGTTGCCAGACAAGGAAGCACTGCAGGATGACCGCCCCTGAGGCGGTTTTCCTGATTCAGAAAAATATCAGGAAGTAGGCCACGATCATGACGAGAGCGTACAGCCGTATTCTCTCGATGATCTGGCGCTCTCTGATCATGGCTATTGCCATGTCCAGTGCCATGGCATAGCGGTAGCGGATCATCATCCACTGCCTGCTAAACCAGACTCCAAGTCGTTTCAACAGAAAGTAGCCTGCCGTCAGCAGCAGTCCAAGACCTGTCCAGGCAGAAATGCACTGGGCGCTTCTGCGGTCAAAACCAAAGGTTTTCTCCAGCAGGTTGTCGGCTCCCTGCTCAAGGGCTTCTACTGCCATCATCACCGCCTCGGTGGTCAGATCCAGTGCCATCTCTGATTCAAATACAAAGAAAGCGGCGAGGCAGGCAAGGCTTATGTTTTTCAGGCCTGGCTTTGGCCAGCGAAAACCTGCATCCATGGGATGCATGCGTGGCGGACGTGTCACCATGGCGGACTCCTGAAGATCGGGCAACGACTCCGATAAGACCCACCAGGTGCGCCCGGGTTCCCATGCAGGAAAAACGTTAGCCCGGGCTTGTGACGCAGTTCACATCATGCTGGCTGACGCAGGACCTCCAGCACATGTTCGGCGCTGGAGACGCCAAACTCGCCAGAGCCTTCAACACCCAGCCAGGTGATGATGCCATCGACAATGATCATGGCAAAACGCCGGCAGCGTATGCCCATGCCGCCTTTGCTGAGATCCCGTTCCAGTCTGAGCAGCTGGGTGTATTCAGCATTGCCATCAGCCAGCATGCGGACTTTGCCCGCTGCGCCAGCCTGTCTTCCCCATGCCGCCATGACAAAGGCATCATTCACGGCCATGCACCAGATGGCATCCACACCAGCGGCGTGCAGGGCATCAGCCTGTTCGATGAAGCCGGGAAGGTGACGCTGGCTGCATGTTGGCGTGAAAGCACCAGGTACACCGAACAGTACAATGGTTTTGCCCTGGCATTCATCGGTAATTTCCACGGAAGCAGGACTCATGGGACAACCTGATTTTTCATCAAAAGTGGTACATTCCTGCATGGTGCCAGAAGGCATGGATTCGCCAGTTGCAATCGTCATAAGGGTTTTCTCCTGAGGTTGGTCAAATGGGTCAATCAGCGTGCATCCAGATCATCGACGCGGATATAGATCTGGTTATTGTCACGCACGGCACGGTAGCTGTGTCCCGCGTTGCCACTGCCGCCGCCCTGACTGTTATTCAGTTCGCCGGCAAGATCAGCCCATTTGCCGGGCTGCAGTCGCAGGGTGGTACTGGCACTTTCCGTATGGACAGTGCGCTGATCCACCTGGTTCATCTGTTCTGACCAGGGAGCGACATCCACCACGATGCCATCGGCCTGGACGCGTGGCAGTATTTTAAAGCCGGTGCTGGTGGGGACATACTGGGTATTGGCACCACCGATCATGCCGCCACCCAGCCCGAAGCCCACAAAAGCCTGAGACTGGATCTGCTGCTGGTCTCCCACCTGAAAACTGACGGGGGTTCCATCCAGCGCCTGCAGACGCTGGGTCTGGCCACCGTATTTCTGTGACTGTGCCGAGTAGTAATGGCCGGCGGGCTGGGAGGCACTGGCATCATTGGGATCAATGGGGTGACTGTCTGCCAGCGTGGTATTAAGCTCGCTGCTGGTCAGGTTTCTGCCCTGCACCACGGTAATGATAAGGCGGTGCGGTGCAACATCCAGCTGGCTGATGAGTTGGGCGAACTGGGCCATTTTGCTGCTGTCTGCCTTGATAATCAGCTGGTTACCGCTGGGTACCACGGTTTCGCCGTAATCAAGAAGAGGTTGCAGGGTAGGGGCCAGCTGTGCGGCACTTTTGTGCGCCAGCGTGAAACTTTGCATTTCGGTGGCCGCCAGCAGTGGCGCTGGCAGCAGGCTCAGCCATAGCAGAAGCGGCAGGGCTGGGCGTTTAGTGTCTGGTGTGCTGCTTGCGTGCATGTCGACGTCCTCTGGAATCGGGTGGGAGCTGTCCGGATGGGGCCGGCCTGCTGCTGAGAAAGGGAAAGCATATGCCGCAGAGGCCAATCAGGGCGCAGCCTGCGAGGGCTCTCGGTCCAGGTATGTAGGCAAGCCATGCGGCGGTCAGCATGAGACTGAATACTGGCGTGACATAACCCACAGCGCTGACCAGTGCCGCTGGCGCTGTCTGGTAAGCTCTGGTCATGAAATATTGTGCGCCACTGGCTGCAGCACCGCAAGCCACGAGTAACCCCCAGCTTTCCCAGTCGGCAGGCCACACCGGAGGCTCCAGCAGAAACAGCATGCCATGCAGCGGCATGGCCATCAGGCAGAAATAAAAGATGACGGTGGATGCCGGATTGGTCTGGCCGGCACGCGCTACCATGAGATAGGCCATGGCCCCCAGTAGCCCCGAGGCCACGCCCGCCAGACGGCCCAGCAGATCAGGGCTGGCTGTCGTGGCATCAGGCTGCATGAGCAGGTAGAGTCCGGCGAAAGATCCGGCCAGGGCAGGCCAGATCAGCAGGCTGTTCTTCTGGCCGAGATAGAAGGGCGCCAGCAGTGCCATGAATACGCCGCTGCTGGCACCAAGAAAGCCGGCTTCACCGGGGCCTATGCGATGGATGCTCCAGAAGGACAGCATCAGGGCCACCGTACCATACAGTCCGCGCAGCCAGAGTGCCATGCCAAGATCGCCGAACAGGCTTCTGACGCGGCGCATGGCGATGGCTGGGAGCAGGATGATGGCAGTATTGACCAGCATACGGATGAAACTGATGACGCCAACGGTGACTTCCGGATGCAACTGCCCGGTCAGGTAGACCGCCATACCCATCAGGGAAAACAGAAAGCAGGCCACCAGCATCGCGGCAAGTCCCCGTGCTGTCTGCATTGGATGCTGGGTGTGTGATGAGGACATGACTCAGTGTTCTGCCGTGACTTCCATAGGGCTGCGCTGACGCAGCATAAGACCGATGCCACTCATGGCATCGGTAAAAAAGCAGGATACTATATGCGCATGATTAAATATGCACCGATATGTCCTATGCAAGTATCAACTTTTCATCTGGTCTGATCACCATGCGAATGCTCATGCTTCCCGTCATCCTGGCACTGCTCAGTGGCTGTGCTACCACGCCACCCAGTAATCCGGCCAATGTCTGTTCCATCTTCAGCGAGCAGGATGAATGGTACCGTCATGCCAGAACTTCCGAGTCCCACTGGGGGGTGCCCATTCCGGTACAGATGGCCATCATCAAGCAGGAGTCCTCCTATGTCGAGGATGCAAGACCGCCCAGAGTCCGCTTTCTGGGGATACCTCTATGGCGTCCGACCACGGCTTATGGTTATGGTCAGGTGCTTGATGGTACCTGGGACTGGTATATGCGTCAGGCCGAAAAGCCGGGGGCTGATCGGGATGACTTTGAAGATGTGACCGATTTTATCGGTTTTTATTCCCATCAGGCTGCAACCAAGCTGGGTATCCGCAAGACCGACGCCTATAACCTTTATCTGGCCTACCATGAAGGGCTGGGTGGGTACAAGAAACGCAGTTTCATGGCCAAGCAGTGGCTGCTCGGAGTAGCAGCCCGTGTGGCGGATACCGCCTTCAATTACGAACGCCAGTTGCAACGCTGCCGGCGACGGCTGGAAGAGGAACTGGAGTAGTGCGCATCCTTGACATCACCAATTCCACCGTCGTTGCTGTTACTTTACATAAGAAAAGTTATGCGAAGCATAAGTCCGGCCAGTGTATGGCCTCAGCTTTATAACCAAGGCAGGAACGGCCATCTGGACAGAATCTTCAACCCATATGATTGATTTGCGCAATCTAACTGTTTGTAGCAGATCACAATTGATTACATGGCCATGGCCGTTTCAGGTATGCTAGCAGCACGACTGGGTAGGGTAGACGACCTGGCCTGAAGACTGGCCGTTTTTCCGGCACCCGCAGCGCTCAAGGTCCACTATCCATCTATTTGCAAATAATACCCATAGTTATTTTAAGTGTGGTTCTCAATATATTCTGAACCCAATGTTGCTGATGGAGATATAAATTATGCCATTCAATCCACCTTTTGTTGATCCTGACTATGGTGATCTTTTTTACGGATTGGCACGTGAGCGAGGACAACTAACTCAATGGCTTGCTGCCAATGGTCATATGATTCATCATATTTGTACGATTGACCAGTATGACTTGTATGGTACCAAGGCTGCAGCCAATAATGCACGTTCGGGTAAGTCACCTTTGGCTAAAAGACTGAGAAATAATCATAACCATGATCAGAAATTTGTTGATTTTATAGATAATCATCCTAAAAGGCAGGGAGTCAAAGATGTTGACCTTGTCGATGGAGCCATTTGGAATGACGCCAATACACGTGATTTTGCCATTAATGTTGCCAGAAGAAAATGTAAGGCTGGATTGGAATATATCATCAGTGAGACGAGTGGACATATCCATTTCTGTCTTGATGGTATAGACTTTAGAAGTGTGGTGGAAAAAAATTATGCAGGTCCTGGCACTAAAGATGAAATAAAATATGCAGCAGGAACGCCAGAAGAAGACAAATGGAAAATGAAGACCAGATCGATTACAGGTGCTGAACTTCGTTGGGTTTATCGCAATAGAATGCTGCCTGCAGTTTCGGAACGGGTGCAGTTCTGGTATATGAATCAAGCCGTCATACCGCCGTGGGAGGTGGGCGCACCATGGACGCATGCCATTAACCAGTTATGGGCCAGTTATATTCCTAAAAATAGTCCCAAGAGCCTGATTGCCAAGTTTTATTTGGGAGTGCAGGCCGGGGTCAGGCGTTACGATGCCAAGTGGAAGTTTAATCAAAGTAAAGAATCAAAAGCCGGATTTGAGTTTTTGAAAAACTGTCTGGATGGGCCCAATAAACGTCCAGTCGAAGATGTTTATTGCCTGACCTGCCATCTTTTGCTGACCTATTTCGGCAATCTTGATGAAGGGCGGGGAGTGATTCCTGACGGTTTTCCCCTTCCCTTAAAAGATGGGTCTTCATTGAAAACCTACCTTCTTGAGGAGTTGGCGAATAAGGGATTTACCCCTCCTCCTTAACGATCAAAAGGTAGTCTGGCCTGGACCCTAAGCCTGTAAGGAAGGAGGATGCTCCTGTTCCAGCCCCCCTTCCTTCAGTCATGATCATTTAAATTATTTAAGATCAAACCGATCCAGATTCATCACTTTGGTCCATGCGAGAACGAAGTCCTTCACAAACTTCTCATTACCGTCACTGGCACCGTAAACTTCCGCGACCGCACGAAACTCAGAGTTTGATCCCAAGATCAGATCCACAGGTGTGGCCGTCCATTTGAGATTACCTGATGCTTTATCATGCCCCTCAAAGATTCCTTCAGTTTTTGAAGATTTTGTCCATTGCGTCGAATCATCAAGAAGGTTGACAAAGAAGTCATTTGAGAGTGTCTCGGGGCGTTGCGTCAGGATGCCATGGGAAGACTGGTTCACATTGGCATTCAATGATCTGAGTCCCGCAATCAGGACCGTAGTTTCAGGAATGGTCAGTCTGAGAAGGCTGGCCCGCTCGACCAACAACTCTGTGGGGGAACTGCTATTCTGGCTGGCATAATAGTTTCTGAAGCCATCCGCCGTTGGTTCAAGCACACTGAATGAGTTGATGTCGGTTTGATCCTGGGTGGCATCAACGCGTCCAGGTGTGAATGGGACTTCTATTGCCTGTCCTCCCCGTTTTGCGGCTGTCTCGATAGCGGCAGATCCTCCCAGTACAATGAGGTCGGCAACCGAGACTTTTTTGCCATTAGTCTGGGCCTGGTTGAAATCCCCGGCAATGTTCTCGAGAGTGCGAAGAACGCCTGCAACTTCAGCAGGGTCATTCACAACCCAGTTTTTTTGTGGCAGCAATCGAATACGGGCGCCATTTGCCCCGCCTCGTGCATCTGTATAACGGAAAGTTGAAGCAGATGCCCATGCTGTTTTGACGAGCGCGGGGATAGTCAGGCCGGAATTGATGATCTGGGACTTCAATGCCTTGATATCTGCCGCTTCAATGAGTGGGTGATCAACTTCGGGCAGGGGGTCCTGCCATATAAATACCTGGGCTGGAATTTCGCTCCCCACATAACGCGCCCTTGGCCCCATGTCGCGGTGTGTCAGCTTGAACCAGGCTTTTGCAAAAGCATCGGAAAATGCTGCAGGATCCTTCTGGAATCTTTGTGCAATCGCGTTAAAGGCAGGATCTGCTTTCAGCGTAATGTCCGTTGTCAGCATAATCGGAGGATGACGCTTATCAGCCAGGTGCGCGTCTGGCACCATACCATGGAGAGAGCGATCAGCAGGTATCCATTGCACCGCCCCAGCCGGACTTTTGCTTTTAACCCAGTCAAAAAGCATGAGGTGATTCAGGTATTGGTTGGTGAACTGGGTGGGGCTGGCAGTCCAGGCGCCTTCAAGGCCACTTGTGACGGTGTCCTCAGCATTGCCTTTGCCGCACTTGTTGGACCAGCCAAGACCCTGATGTTCGATCGGTGCTCCGGCAGGGGCAGGACCAAGACACTTGTCGGGGTTGTGCGCGCCATGGGCTTTGCCAAAGGTATGCCCACCCGCAATAAGGGCGACGATCTCTTCATCGTTCATGGCCATGCGCCCAAACGCTTCACGAATATCCTTGGCAGCTGCGATCGGATCAGAACTTCCATTGGGGCCTTGCGGATTGACATAAATGAGCCCCATCTCCGTGGCACCTAAAGGGCCTTTGAGATGATGCTTATCGTCAAAGCGTTGCGAGGTGAGCCACTTCTTTTCTGGGCCCCAATAAACGACATCGGGTTCCCAATCATCTTCCCGCCCGCCTGCAAAACCCAGTGTCTTGAATCCCATGGATTCGAGTGACACATTACCCGTCAGGACAATAAGATCAGCCCAGGAGATTTTTTTACCGTATTTCTGCTTGATAGGCCACAGCAGACGCCGCGCCTTGTCGAGATTAGCATTGTCAGGCCAGCTATTGAGTGGCTCAAAGCGCTGCTGTCCACCCGCAGCTCCGCCGCGTCCGTCAATGGTGCGGTAGGTTCCCGCGCTATGCCAGGCCATGCGAATGAAAAAAGGCCCATAATTTCCGTAGTCAGCCGGCCACCAGGGTTGTGATGTGGTCAGAACCTGCCGGATATCCTGCTTCACTTCATCAAGATTCAGTGTCTTGAATTCATCAGCATATTTGAATGATCCGCCATAAGGGTTGGACGAAAGGCTATGTTGCCGGAGAGGACTTAGGTCTAGTAGCGCAGGCCACCAGTCTTTATTGGTTTGTGGTGGCGTGTATTCAGGGCTTCTTGACGAAGCCGCATTGAGCGGAAATACTATGAAAGAAAGCGCTACCAGGAAAGAAAGCCGCAAGCGTCGCATTGAATCACCTCATGTTGAGAAAACTCGGAAAAAGCGGGTATGATCATCATTTATTGTGGATTAATGGAGCATAGAATAGAGTTGGCGAATGTTAGTGTCCTACTTTCCCGTTTCCGATGCAATTGGCTCGCACGATCCTGAACCTTGAGCCCCTGTGTGCCTGCCTCCTCTCGTTAAAGCATGGCAAAGGCTGGATGGACAAGCGCTGTATGCACTGACAAGTTCAGTTGCGGATCTGCAGAGTGACAGTTGCAGATGGCCACGCGTTCCCGATGCTTCGCCGCAATAAGATCTCTCAGAACAGATGGATGGCAAATGAAAAAGTACCGGGCAATTGAGTTAGAGTTGATAGCGCCGATCTTTAAAGATGGGAGGCAGGATGTCAACGAGGCTGACAGGAGCAAACTCGCTGCACTGGAACACCGCATAAAAAAGATTGGCGGGAGCGGTGGCAAGCACTTGCTTGGAGAAGGTGCGGTTAAGAAGGTATTCAACACCAGCAGCGGACTTCCGGCGCCTTTATGGAAGGAAACGGATTTCGTCTTATGTAAAATCAATGTTGAACCTGATGCTACCGACCCACTTGGCATCAACATGGCTGAAACGCTGACCGAGATCTTTGGGGATGTTGTGAAAACCATGTGCCTGCTCGGTCAGAGACGTACAACCCTGTATTATTCCAATCAGGATAAAAATACCGGGGCTTTGGATATCAATGCCAGACGATTCTGCTACTACATGCCCAGAGTTGAGGGCAGAACTCTCCGATCCATCACTAATACATTATCTGAGGATCAAAAAATCCTCTACCTGACCCAGTCATTCTGGCAACTTCATCAGCTTCATCAGGCAAGACTCTGTCATTACGATTTCAAGGATGCCAATGCGATCGTTCATCCGACACGGGGCAGTCAGCTCATAGATTTTGGATCAGTCTCTCCTCCATGGATTCCGGCTATACGAACGACGCCTGCATATGCCATGGCAACCATGGGTTTCAGGTCAGCAGCGAACCAGAGTCTCACCCGCCTCAATGGTATTGACCCTGCCAGGTATGAACCAGGGAAGCCATTTGAGGCCAACTTCTGGATCAATTACGCCTGTGACCGGAAACTATCACCATGGCGCACTCTACTGAGAAACCACCTTGGTAGCTTTGGGCGTAACAGAAGCAACCTTACGGAATATCGAAGCATTACTGATCCCACCACCGGTTATAAGGTGGCGATGTTCGGCATTTATCACGATATGGGATGTTTATGGCAGACTGCTGTTGAAATGGGTTTGCTCACCAAACCCCGCACCGGTCTCTTTCAGACTGCTCTCGAACACTGCTTTAAACCTTACTATATCAGGCAACTCCTTGATGCGCTGGGCAGAGATTACACCGGCAATCCCAATGATCTGGATCAAAAGGTATGCGAATCCCAGAGTCCCTTCCATCTGTATGAACAGTGCAGGGATCTGAGGGTCAGACTCCGGCCGGATAATGAACTCGATCCGGAAACTTCCGCCAGAGACATGACTGCTCTATTCCGGACGCTTAAACCACTGAGTCCCGATGAAGCGCAGCTACATGGTGAATGTACGAAGGTCCAGGCAGATGGAGAACTGGCCTTCAAGGTCCTGTCGGGCATTGAACACATCTATAAGGCACCGTCATTGGAATATGGGCCTGTCACCCAGAAACAGGCGCGTCAGGAAGTGTCTGACTTCAAGCGGGATGTGATGACTGCGCTGATCCAGCGTCTTAGGATATGCTGGCAGCCTTATATGATTCAGGGCATTTTAACCAAGGTATTTACCATCGCCTTGATCAATCGATCATCCTTCTATCAGAAACATACCGAATCGGAAAAGCAGATCTTCAAGTCCATCAAATCCTCACCCGCCTTCCTTGAGGTGCTCCGCACTTACTGGAGCCCTGAAGTGAATGAAACCATGGTAATGGATGACTTCTATAACCTTATCAAGCAAAGGGGGGAAGCCATTTACGAGGGCGCGTTTGTCAAACACCATGGCCGCGATCAGCAGGAACTGATTCTGCACTATATCGCTGATGAACTCGGAGTTCCTGGCGCCATGTCGGGAGCAACTGATAACGCTACGTCCCGGGTGACATCCGTCAAGCAGCAACTTGCCGCCAGAAAGACGGAAGTCGAGAACCTGATGGGAATAGAATATCCGCTGGGCAAACTGGTCAATGACTTTCGCAAACAGGTTCCCCTGGATAGCATCAGCAGGTCTGATGCTGATCAGCTAATACTTCAACAAGACAGTGATCTTCTGATTGCGGCAGCCAGAAAAGGGTTTGACAGCCTGTTTTCTTATCAGTCAGCGGCAAGTATTCGCGCGTATCAGCAGGATCTGGATGAACTGTATACCCAGGCTTAATAAAGGCATGGTCACAGCCCAGTATTTTTCATGGTTCATCTGTCCGTGTGGCTGATACTATTGTTGCCTGTCGAGGGTGAACAGTTCATGCTTACGTCATCCGGAACCTGAAGACTGTCATGGAAAATTATCTGCAAGCCATCATCCAGTTTGATCTGAGCCGTTACCCGGTTGGCGCCTTCTACATTCTGGTCTTTATTGGTGTCAGTGTCTGGGGGCAGGTGCTTTTCAAGCGCTGGATGGGGACGGAGTCCATTGAACTATGCCATGAAGTGGGCGGATATTATATGGCTATCGTGGGTTCACTCTATGCCGTGGTGCTGGGCCTTGTCATCTACGATGCCATTTCCAACTTCCAGTCAGCTTCCCTCTGTGTCAAAAATGAAGCCAAAGCCCTGTTGGCTGTGTATTCCATGGCTGACCAGTTCCCTGACAATGGTAAAACGGACATAAAGGGTTTGACCTCACGATATGTGGAAGAAGTGGTGAATCATGAGTGGGCGCTCATGGATAAGCACGATTTTTCGCAAAAGGCCAGAATGACCATGTGGGCATTACTGGATGTGGTCAAAAAGATTGAACCTGGCAATGAAAATCAGAAGGCGCTGTTGCCCATTCTGATGTCTGAGGCTATGACAGCCTGGAGTGAACGTTGCG
>JBEBBU010000148.1:0-11149 GCA_041158225.1 Pseudomonadota bacterium
GGATTCCAGAAAGAAGTCCAGACCCAGTTGGAGGCTTCACAGAAAGAGGCAACCGCATTACACGAGAAACTGCTGGGAGCACGGGATGATCTTGATCGCGTGACCATTACAGCGCCGGATGATGGTTATGTCATGGGGATTGCCATCCATACTATCGGCGGCATCGTCACGCCGGGACAGGAGTTGATGTATATCGTGCCGCATGATGAGGCGCTACTGTTGGATATCCAGATACAGACACAGGATGTTGACAAGATTCATGTGGGTATGGCTGCTGATGTCCGTCTGACGGCATTCAATACCAATACGACACCTGTTGTACCCGGTAGGGTGCGCACGGTGTCAGCAGACCGTATTGTGGATCCACATACCGGGATGCCTTACTACTCAGGGCGAGTCGAGATTACCGACGAAGGGATGGCCATGGTCAAGGATCTGGTGGTCCAGCCGGGCATGCCTGCTGATGTCATTGTCAAGGCAGGTGAGCGTACCTTCATGGGCTATTTCTTCAAGCCGCTGTTTGACCGCTTCGCCAGATCCATGAAAGAAGAGTAATGGTTCCTGGCGATTCAGAAAGTCAGCACATCCCCGGACTTGAGCTGGTGCACCTGCCTGAAGGGCAGATGCTTATGCAGTTGCTGCATGATTTCCTGCTCGTTACCGGGCTTGAGATGGGTAATGTAAATCTGGCTGCCGTCACGTAGTGAAACAAGATCCCGGGCGAGCATGGCTGGTGTGTAGTGCCGTGCAACTTCTGCGGTTTTTATGCCCTCATCTGCAAAAGCAGTTTCCATAATGACGCCGTCCAGCTGATCGATCTGGTTGACGTTATGCCAGAATTCATCACAAGGTCCTGTGTCGCCACTGAATACCAGGCTTTTGCCCGAAGGCGCCTCGATCTGAAAGCCTATCGCCGGAACCGAATGATAGGCAGGCATGGTCACTATATGACGGTTGTTGCCCAGATCATGACGTTCTCCCGGCCGCAGTGGCGGTGCATAGCGTAGCAGCGGTTTTTCCCGGTCAGGTATCGCACGGAAATCAGGCCACAGGCTCCAGTTGAAAATATGCTGCTGCAGGCAGTTAAGGGTAAACTCAAGGCCATAGACAGTGACCGGCCTGGATCTGATATCCATCACAGCATCCAGCAGTAATGGCAATCCAAGTACATGGTCCAGATGGGCGTGGGTCAGGAATACATGATCAATCATGGCAAGGCGTTCACGGCTTAAACCGAGGATACCTGAGCCTGCGTCAATCAGTACGTCTCCATCAAGCAGCAGGGCGGTTGTTCCTGACCCACTACCTATGCCTCCTCCGCAACCCAGTACGGTAAGTTTCATGGTGGATTTGGATCCATGGCAGTTATTCACGAACCCTGATTCTATGGGCATTGCTGGCTGGCTGTCCATGAGAATCCATGGATGAATCAGAATCTTGTGACGGGTGTCTCGCTCCTGTCGCTGAATACAGGTGCTTTGCTCTGGTGGTATGGCTGGGATATGATGAGCATTCAAAATAGACTAGGCCGCTGAGGCATAAACCATGCAGATTGCTCCCAATACCGTTGTATACATTCATTACAAGCTGACTGATGATCAGGGTGAGTTACTTGACTCTTCCGAAGGTCAGGAGCCTCTGGCCTATATCCATGGCATGGGCAATATTATCCGTGGTCTGGAAGCGGCACTCACGGGTCGCAAGACCGGGGATGTTCTCAGTGTCAGGGTGGAACCTGAGGATGGGTATGGCGAGCGTGATCCAGACCTGCTTCAGGTAGTGCCGGTTTCGGCTTTTGAAGGCGTTGATGAGGTGGTTGCCGGCATGCGCTTTCATGCGGAAGCCCAGGATGGCAGTGTGCAGGAGGTGACTGTCGTGGATGTCAGTGATGGCGATGTCACACTGGATGGCAATCATCCCATGGCTGGTGTAGTGCTGAACTTTGAAGTCCATGTTACGGATGTACGTGAAGCGACGCCAGAAGAGCTCGACCACGGCCATGTTCATGGCGCAGGCGGTCATCACCACTAACAAAAGGCGCCCCAGCGCTCAGGCTCTCCTCTTGTGGGAGAGCCTGAATCGCAGACCCCGTAAAGTTCTACAGCGTCCTGTCAGGTGCGATGATAGATTTCACCGCCGGTTTCCAGGAACTCAGCTGACTTTTCCGCCATGCCCTGTTCCAGGGCCTGCGTGGCTTCCATGCCCAGACTTTCAGCATAATTTCTAACATCCTGCGTGATTTTCATGGAGCAGAAGTGAGGGCCGCACATCGAGCAGAAATGTGCCAGCTTGGCGCCTTCCTGAGGCAGGGTTTCATCATGGAACTCCAGCGCTTTTTCTGGATCAAGGCTGAGGTTGAACTGATCCTGCCAGCGGAACTCAAACCTGGCCTTGGAAAGGGCGTTGTCTCTTACCTGAGCGCCTGGATGTCCTTTGGCAAGGTCGGCGGCATGAGCTGCAATCTTGTAGGTGACAATCCCATCCCTTACATCCTGTTTGTTAGGCAGGCCCAGATGTTCTTTGGGTGTGACATAGCAGAGCATGGCGGTTCCATACCAGCCGATCATGGCTGCGCCTATCGCTGAAGTGATGTGATCGTATCCTGGGGCAATGTCGGTAGTCAGGGGGCCAAGTGTATAGAACGGCGCCTCGTCGCAATCACGCAGTTCTTTTTCCATATTGGCCTTGATCATGTGCATGGGTACATGGCCTGGACCTTCAATCATCACCTGTACATCGTGTTTCCAGGCCACCTGGGTCAGTTCACCCAGTGTCTGCAGTTCGGCAAACTGCGCCTCATCGTTAGCATCCGCGATAGAGCCAGGCCTGAGTCCATCCCCAAGTGAGAAAGATACATCATAGGCCTTCATGATTTCACAGATTTCTTCAAAATGGGTATAGAGGAAGCTTTCCTGGTGGTGAGCCAGACACCATTTGGCCATGATGGAGCCACCGCGGGAGACGATGCCTGTAACCCTTCTGGCGGTCAGCGGTATATAGGCCAGACGGATGCCGGCATGAATGGTGAAGTAGTCAACGCCCTGTTCTGCCTGTTCGATGAGCGTATCACGGAATATTTCCCAGGTCAGTTCTTCTGCCCGGCCGTCCACTTTTTCAAGAGCCTGATAAATAGGGACGGTGCCGATGGGGACAGGAGAGTTGCGGATAATCCACTCACGGGTTTCGTGTATGTTTTTGCCGGTAGAAAGATCCATCACGGTATCACCGCCCCAGCGGATGGACCAGAGCATTTTTTCGACTTCTTCTTCTATGCTGGATGATACGGCTGAATTACCCAGGTTACAGTTGATCTTGACCAGAAAGTTGCGCCCGATAATCATCGGTTCTGATTCAGGGTGGTTGATATTGGCTGGGATGATGGCGCGTCCCCGTGCCACTTCGTCACGCACGAACTCAGGGGTGATCACGCGGGGAATGGCGGCGTTAAAGGACTCTCCTGGGTGCTGCCGCAGCAGGACATCAGCCTGCAGTGTCTCCATGCGCTGCGTTTCGCGCAGCGCTATGAATTCCATTTCCGGGGTGATGATTCCTTGGCGCGCATAATGCATCTGGGTGACATTGGCGCCAGTCCGGGCGCGACGTGGCGCACGGATGTGTTCGAAGCGCAGGTGAGCAAGTGCTGGATCTTCCTGGCGCATGCGTCCATAGGAGGAAGAAGGACAGCTCAGCTGTTCGGTGTCGTTTCTTTCGTCAATCCAGCGCTCCCTGAGGCCGGAAAGTCCGGTACGCAGGTCAATCCGAACGTCTGGATCGGTGTAAGGCCCGGAGGTATCGTAGACATAGATGGGAGGATTCTTTTCGGTTCCATTGACGCCATGGGTGTCGGACTGGGTGATTTTCCGCATCGGAACCTGAATATCTGCGCGGCTTCCCTGCAGATAAACCTTGCTCGAAGATGGAAAGGGGGTGATGGAAGCACCCTTGGCGGTCACTGCATCGTGCAGCTGGTCTTTGATCGGAGCATTCATGGCTTCATCCTGTAATGTGGTGGCACAGGTGAAGCTGATCCTGATCTGCGACTGGATGGCTTTCCTACGCCGGTACTGACCGGATCAGGTTCAAAGGGTGTTTCTCAGCGCAGATGGTTCCATCTACGCACCCCTAGCCTTTCGGATATGCAAAATTAAAACATGATCGGGGATATTTGCAATATCCCCGCCGGTTTTGCCGCTTACTTTCCCTTACTTTCCTGTTTGATCAGGTAATCCGTGATGGCCAGCATATTGGGGAAGGTCTTGGCCAGGCTACCTGTAATCCGGTATTTGCCATTGACGATCAGACCTGGCGTTCCGGTAATGCCATAGCGTGCTGCCATGGTATCCGCCTGTCTCAGCCGGCTGTCGACCGCAAACGATCGGTAAGCGCTACGAAAGTCCTGGTCGCTCACGCCGTGTTCGGCGAAAAATTTGGCCAGATCATTTTCTTCGGTGAGGGCGCGTTTCTTGTTCTGGATGCTGTCATAGAAGTCTGCGTGGACTTTATCCAGAACGCCCAGCGCTTCGGCGGTAAAAAAAGCCTTGGCATGTGCACGCCACTGGGGATTGAAAACAGCCGGCTGGCGAATGAAGCGTACATTAGCCGGCTTGTTTTTCAGCCATGCGTTGAGCTCAGGTTCAAAATGATAGCAGTGTGGACAGCCGTACCAGAAAAACTCCATGACTTCGATCTTGTCAGGTTCCGTTGTGGGCTGGGGCGGGGTCAGCCGTTCATACTGCTTGCCTTCCTGTGGAACATCCTCTGCTCTGGGAGCGGGCGCTGCGTTCACAAAAGCCATTTGTACCAGCAGCACGATGCCTAATGCAGTCTTGATCATTGCTAGTTTCTCCAGTTGAGCTTACAGGTTAGCGCAGGCCGGCAAGATAGTCAGCAACTGCCTTGATCTGGTCTTCTGACAGGCGTGAGGCAATCATGCGCATCATTTCATTGCGGTCGTTATGCCGGTCACCACTCTTGTAGTCCCCCAGTGTCTTATCGATATAAGCTGAGTACTGTCCATGAAGATCCGGAAATCCTGCAGCAGCATGCCCTCGTCCCTCAGGGCCGTGACATGCTGAGCAGGCTGGAATCTTCTGGTCTATGGATCCGATCTGGAATAGCCGTTCACCTTCCCGGTTGCCCTCGGTTTTTTCTACACGGACTGTCTGTTCGGCATACCATGCAGCAAGATCCATAATGTCGGCATCACTGAGTGGGGCGGCCATGGCTGACATGGTGGTTTCAGGGCGGGCACCACTCTTGAAATCGTGCAACTGTTTGGCCAGATAGCCAGCGTGCTGCCCAGCCAGTTTGGGGAAGATGGGGGCATTGCCATTGCCATCATCACCATGGCATGCGGCACATCCTGCGGCCAGCTGTCTTCCATGAAGAGCGTTCCCTTCAGCCAGAGCCCCGCCTGCCCAGAACATTGCAGCCATAAATAATGTGGTTAACCATCTTATATTCATCATGATATCCATCGCAGTGCTTCCAAATCCTGTATCCTAATCGGTTCTGAAACCAGATCCTGTCTTAACCCCTCTATTCTCCGGTATGGCGCATGAACTTTCCACCTGTTTCCATTACATTTCTTCAGAGTGTGCTCAAGCTGGAGGAGGCACCTGTTGACAGCGGCATTGAAATAGCCTTTGCCGGACGATCCAATGCCGGAAAATCCAGTGCCATCAATACACTTGCACTGCGCCGCAATCTGGCTCGAACCAGTAAAACGCCGGGGCGTACTCAGGTGCTGAACTTTTTTTCCATTGACGAAGAGCGCAGGTTCGTTGATTTACCCGGTTATGGGTATGCCAAAGTTTCGGGGGAGACGCAGGCGCGCTGGATTGAAGCGCTGGAACATTATATGACGATGCGGCAATCGCTACGTGGTGTGTTTCTCCTGATGGATATAAGGCACCCTTTCATGCCCGCAGACCGGCAGATGCTGGACTGGTGTGATTATCGGGGGATTGCCGTCCATATTGCACTGACCAAGTGTGACAAGCTGAGTCGTGGTGCTTCACTGAAGGTGCTGCAGCAGGCGAAATCGATGTTGGCACGGGAATGGCCTCAGCTGGAGTCAAGTGTTCAGCTCTTCTCATCGCTCAAGCGTTCTGGTGTCGATGAGGCTTGGGAGCTTCTGGCGGACTGGCTAAAGCTTCAGTTGCCCGAAGAAAAGGACTCCGGGACCTGAAGCCTATCTCATCCCGGAGTTGGTAAGCCCACCTGAAAGTTCAGGTGAGAATGGTGGTGTCGTTCCTGACCCGTAACCATGAGACCATTCAGGGGGGGGCTGGTTCTTTCAGTACGTGCTTCTTTGTGACGTGGCTCACAATTCATGTTTGAAGATCTTTACCTGACGACAGGTTTCCTATGCTTGGCAATATAGTGTTGTAACCACGGGAGCTATCCATGGCAAAAGAACTTCAGCGGGGTTTTACCATTATTGAATTGATGATGGTGGTGGCTATCATGGGCATACTGACCGCACTCGCCTTGCCAGCCTATCAGGATTACATGGCCAGGAGCCAGGTTGCGGAAGCACTGAGTCTGGTCAGTGGTGTTGAGTTATCAGTAGCAGAATCTTATGTGCTGACAGGCCTGGCACCTGCCAGTCGTGAGGCTGTCGGGCTGAGCACTGCGGCAGGCGATGGTGCCGGTCAGTATGTATCTGCCGTAGAGATTGCCAACGGTGTGATTACAGCCAGGTTCAGCAGTACGGCCCCCCAGCACGCCCATGCAGGTCTTGATGGCAGTACATTGACCTTTGTGCCCTATGTGAGTAATGATCACGCAGTGATATGGAAGTGCAGGGCGGCAGGGTCGGTGTCTGTACCGGCTGCTGCCACGCTTATGGGAGCGGGTACGTCTCAGGTGGCGGTCAATGCCAGTGGAACTCTGGCGGCTCGTTTTGCTCCTGCTGAATGCAGAAACTGATATCGGGAGTCGTTTGTCATGTCCAATGGGACACTTTTTGTTTTCTCAGCCCCATCAGGAGCCGGTAAAACCAGCCTTCTGAAAGCATTGCGTCAGGATGATGCCAGAATTTCAGTTTCTGTTTCCCATACCACCCGGGCCATGCGTCCGGGTGAAGTGCATGGGCGGGACTATTTCTTTATCTCAACCGAGGAATTCCGCGAGAGGATAGCCCGTGGTGATTTTCTGGAACATGCCCGTGTATTTGATAACCATTATGGTACGGCGCGTTCTACGGTCGATGAACTACTGGCTCAGGGGATGGATGTCATTCTTGAGATTGACTGGCAGGGGGCGAGGCAGGTACGTCAACTGGTAAGCGACTGTGTGAGTGTGTTCATCCTGCCGCCCAGCAGGGAGGCGCTGGATGCGCGCCTGCGCTTACGCGGGCAGGATAGTGAAGACACCATCATCCGCAGGATGAGCGATGCGCGTAATGAAATGACGCACTACAGTGAATACGACTATGTCATCATCAATGATGATTTTGAGCGCGCGCTGGCGGATATCCGTCATGTGCTTGCCGCGCGCAGGCTTACTCTCCGGCATCTGGACACCCGTGCGGTGGACATGATCGAACATCTGCTGCAGGAAGATGCCTGAATCAGTCGCGCACAGGCCTTTTTTCGAGTTTTCTCTGAAGGGTGCGCCTGTGCATGCCCAGGGCGCGCGCCGCGGCTGAGACGTTGCCCTCATGCTCGACCAGTACTTTTTGCAGGTGCTCCCACTCCAGTCGCTTGACTGACAGCGGTTTTTCCTTGGGTGCTACTGACTGGTCTCCTTCATCCTTGAACAGGGCGGCTACAATCTCGTCTGCGTCTGCAGGTTTGGTCAGGTAGTGGGTGGCGCCCAGTTTGATGGCCTCAACTGCAGTTGCAATACTGGCAAAACCGGTAAGCATGACGATTCTGGTGTTGCTGTCCAGCTGATGCAGGCAGGAGACAAGTGCAAGACCGCTGTCATGGCCTATCCTGAGATCAATCACCGCGTATTCAGGCTCAATTTCCCTGGCAAGATCCTGTCCCATGATGAGTGAGTTGGCGACATGGACATTGAAGCCGCGTCTGACCAGAGCAGGTTGCAGTACCTGACAGAAGGTGGGGTCATCATCTACCAGTAGCAGTACTGGCAGTTCATGCGGTTGTGTCATGGGTATACTCTTCACTTGGATGGCTGAAGTTCTGCATGAGGGGGAGGATGATACGTGTTCGTGTGCCTCCCTGCGGCCGGGGTTGCATGCTGATGCTGCCCCCGGCTCTTTCTACGGTGGCAAAGGCAAGGAAAAGCCCTACGCCCATACCGTGGTCCTTGGTGGTGACAGGAACCTTGCCCAGCTGCTGGCTAAGTGCGGGCGATATGCCGGGTCCTGAGTCGAGAATGTCCAGTGTCGCTTCAGACCGGGTCCAGCGGCCTTCCAGGCGGATGCCCTCGGGAGAAACCTCTGCGGCATTGTTAAGTATATTGACCAGTGCATGGGTCAGCGTTCTTTCAGCAATGATGGAAGGCGGTGGAAGTACGCCTACCCGGTAAAAACCTAATGGCACTTTCAGTTGCTGTTCGTTCCAGTCGTCCACAACGCTGTCCAGATAGTCAGGCAGGGGCATGATATGGCCTGATTCAGCCCGCATATCGCCTGCGGTGGCGCTCATGACAGAAAGTGCGGCCTTGCAGCGCTTTATCTGGTCGCGCATGATGGCCATACGTTCACACATATCTTCCCTGGCTTCTTCAATGAAATCCTGCTCAAGCTCGCCTACAAGAATGGCAATGGTGGCAAGAGGGGTACCCATTTCATGGGCGGCGCCGGCTGCCAGTGATCCGAGGGCAACCACCCGCTCGCTGCGTAGTGCCTGCTCTCTGGCATCAGCGAGCTTGCGTTCATGCTGTCTCAGGGTCTCAGCCATTTCCTGTACAAAGTAGGCAACCAGAATAGCGCTGAATACAAAACCGAACCACATGCCGAAGGCGTGCAGTTTCATATTGTGTTCCTCCATGAGCGCGTGAGCCATGGGAGACATGATGTGATGTTCGGCCAGAGGATGAATTTCCGGAAGCTGGTGGTGAAAATTGATAAGGAAGGTGTAACAGCCGGTAGCAAAAATGACCAGATACCAGGTGAAATGTCTGGGCATGATGGTGGCGGCTATGATCAGCGGTAGCAGAAAAAACCAGGCGATCGGATTATTGGCGCCACCAGTGAAATAAAGAATCAGGCTTATGGCGCTCACATCCGTGCATAATTGCAGGAAAAGATCGTATTCAGCGATGGGCGCCGGGTCGCGGATGCGCATCCAGGTCCACCAGTTGAAACCACTCATCAGGGTCAGAATGGCCCAGAGTGGTGTTTCGTTAAGGTTGATGCCAAGGCCTCTGACGGTGACCGCAATGATCATGGCTTCGCTGAAAAGTACCATGGTGCGCAGGGTGAACAGCCAGCGCAGGTTTTTTCTTCCCGCCTGATCAGATTCCGACGACAGTGGAATATGCATCATGTCATCCATGCGATCCCCTGCGACAATTTGCCACATTCCATGTGCGACATAAACTCACTATCATTTATTCCAGATGTAATTTTTACCATTTTCAGGTTTTGTGCTTGTAGTGCCATACTCCTTAATTCAAGGGGCTCCGTCTACTCTCGGTGCCCCTTTTCTTTTGTCTGTTCAGATAGTAATGACCATCTCGTCCATGCGGTGTTGCAACAGATAGCGGCTGAGCCATGCTGCCACGAGCACGAATGGGGCTAGCAATAACGAGCCAAGCACAACCAGACTTACGCCGGCAACCCCGACCAGTCGCAGTGCCGAAGCAGCCAGTCTCTCACGTAGTGAAGATTTTTTCTGATACATGTGAAATCACTCTTCTCTGTAAATTAAAAAAGGCGGCCAGCAACATCCCGTTGCCGCGCCGCCTCCCGATAGTCTGCTGTCCTGTCAGGGCAGCGGTCAGATCACGTGCAGAAGTAATCAGCTAGCTTTGGCAAACTCGGCCTTCAGCATATTCAGTGACTCTTCCAGCAGGGTTGATGCACCTGCAGTGTCGCCTTCTTTCAGAAGACGCTGGGCTTCGGTAGCCTTTTCCATGGCAACCTGCTTGCCCTTGCTGTTGGCAGCGCCGGTGATGGACTTGGCGTGCTGCTTGCCAGACTTCAGGCTGGTCAGTGCTTCATCCTTATGACCCTGCTTGGCATGGTCGACAGCAGCGGTGAAGTCTGCCAGAGTGGCATCCATCTCACGCTTTACGCCAGCAGCGTCTTCAGCAGCGAAAGAAACAGAGCTAACGCCAAGAACGCCTGCAACCAGCAGTGCAGCCATAGTGGATTGGACTTTGAAATTTTTCATTGGATCAGGTTCTCCTCAGATTTTTTATTAACATCACTGCAATAACCATCCGCCGATCTGCGTTCATGGCTGCAGGCAGAGGATGTCATACGCACATCCGTTGGCTATCATAACGCATCCGGAGTGCACAGTGTGCAGTCTGCAACACTCAACCGAAGTTTTCAACCAGTCTTGCAGGATATGATGACATCATTACGCATTTTCTTGGTATGTTGTGGCCCGTAATGCGTATTCCACTTTATATTGATGGCTGTGTGCGGATTATTGCGGGCTGGGGCTGTTGGCGATGAAGATGGCGCGCAATGGTGCGGGATGTCCTTCGCGGGTGATTTCAGGGTGCTCGGGGTCAAGAAAATCAGCCAGTGAGTGAAAGCGCATCCAGTCTGTCTGGCGCTGTTCCTGGCTGGTGGTGGGCGTCTCGTCTACCAGTCTTATGTTATGAAAGCCGCAGCGGACAAGCCACCCTTTAAGGGTCTCGGCGGAGGGGATGAACCACACATTACGCATGCCGGCGTAGCGGTCGCGCGGAACCAGTACCTCGCCTTCACGTCCCTTGATGACCAGAGTCTCCAGTACAAGTTCGCCGCCGGGACGCATGGTGGCCTTGAGCTCCAGCAGGTGATCTATGGGCGAGCGCCGGTGGTAGAGTACGCCCATCGAGAATACGGTATCAAATGCCAGCATGGAGGTTGGCAGATCCTCTATGCCTATGGGAAGTACATCAACAGGATAATCACCACCGGCCAGGTGTTTGATGGCCAGAAACTGGGCGACATGCAGCATGGTAGGGTCTATGCCTGTCACGCGGGCGGCGCCTGCGCCCAGCATGCGCCATG
>JBEBBU010000149.1:0-3449 GCA_041158225.1 Pseudomonadota bacterium
GCTTTTCTGTCTGATCCCGATCTGAAGCAGGTGGTATCCAAAACCGGAGAGGTAGGCTTCAGGGGTATGGTTAAAAAGTTTTATGGTGGCAGTTTTGACTGGAGTACCGGTTATTTCAACACCACCAGTGACGATGACATCCTGTTCATCAATAGCGGCAGACTTTCAGGTCAGGGATATTTCTCCAATGTTGGCCAGACCCTGCGCCAGGGCCTGGAACTCAATATCAATGCCAACTATGATCCGGTACGTTTTGGCCTGAACTACATGTATCTGGATGCGACCTTCCAGACTCCCTTCATCGCCAACAGTCCTAACAATCCCTACGCCAACGAACAGGGCCAGACTTTTGTCAGACCCGGAGACAGTATTCCCAGTCTGCCGCAGAATGTCCTGAAGCTTTATGCCGACTGGCTGTTATTTGAAAGGCTTACGCTCAGTGCCAACATGAACTACCAGTCTTACCAGTATCTGAGGGGGGATGAGGCCAATCAGAACAGTCCGCTGCCAGGCTATACCGTGGTTAACCTGCTGGCTGATTATCGCGTCAACGATAACCTGACCGTTTTTGGGCGTATCGACAACCTACTGGATAAGCGTTATACCAGCTTTGGAAACTTTGGCGAGGCCGCAGAGACACTCGGGCCTGCCTACAACAACAACCGCTTTGTGGGGCCCGGAGCCCCCCAGGGGGGATGGGCGGGTATCCGGGTAACCTTCTGATGGACTGATTGGCCTGAAGGGCAGGCACTGCGGCAGGAATCCGGTAAAATAACGCCGACCCCACATGATGACTGGCCGGATTACCCTCAATGATGCCGTGGATACTGCTGATACTGCTGTTTTTTCAGGAGCCAGTGCTGGCTGGAATATCCAATCCGCTTGAACCTGTGGATACCTCCAGTCCCCGTGCCACCCTGCAGGGCTATCTCCAGAATATGCGGGATCGCTATGACATGAGCATGGGTAAGGGTAGTATCCTGCAGACGTACATGGATTCTGGCCAGCTTTTTCTGGACGAGAACGATTTCCAGAGGCGCCTGCGTATTGCCTACATGGAGCGTGATCTTGGCAGTAAGTATCTTGATCTCAGGGATGTGGCAGCGGCTAATCAGGACCAGGTTGCCTGGCGTCTGTGTGCGCAACTCAAGGAAATCATCGACAGGGTCGTGCTGCCACCCATGGATCAAGTCCCTGACAGTGCCGCCATGCAGGCGAGGCAGTTCAAGCGCTGGCATATTCCTGGCACCGATGTCTATATTGCCCAGGTTGACAGTGGTCCCCGTGAAGGAGAGTATCTGTTCAGTCGCGATACCGTCGCCCGCATCCCTGACTATTTTACGGCGATGAGATCGCTCCCTCATATCGGTACCGATACACAGGGGTTGTATGATTTCAACTTCCTCAGACCCACGGGCCTCGCGGTTGCCTTGCACAGGGTTATACCTCCACGCTGGGTGCTGGGCATCCCCGAATGGACCTATCTGCTGGTTTTTGATCAGCCGCTCTGGCGCTGGTTGGCGATGGTGGTACTGTTCGGGGGATGCCTGGTCGTATTGCTGGTGTGTCGCCGGATCTGCCTTGCTTATGCCCGCCGCCATTCAGGGGCTGCCATTCTCCAGATTGTGCCTCCCTTGCTTACCATGCTGATGGTGCCATGGGTGCTGGATATCCTCAGTGAGGTGCTGAAGGTTTCGCCCTGGCTGTTCAACTTGATGATGGTGGGGTTGTGGCTGATCTTTTATGCGGCGCTGACCTGGTTGTTGTGGCTTTTGGGTGGATTGGCAGCTGAGTTCCTGATTCAGGTCAATGGCATCAGAAACACCAATGTCGATGGCCAGTTGATCCGGCTGCTGGTGCGTCTGGTGGCACTTGTCCTGAGTGTCTGTGTGCTGATGGACGGGGCTAACCGTATTGGCCTGCCGGCCTATTCGGTATTGGCAGGTCTGGGTATTGGCGGTCTTGCCGTGGCCCTGGCAGGGCAGCAGGCACTGGCTAACCTGCTGGGATCGCTGATCATCATGCTGGAGCGTCCGTTCCGTATTGGACATTCCATCAGGACTTCAGGTATGGAGGGCAGGGTCGAGGATATTGGTTTCAGAAGTGCACTGCTGCGTACTCCTGAAAATACCCTGCTGGTGGTGCCCTGTTCTGCACTGGTTCATCACACCATCGAGAATTTGACACTGAGACGGGCCTGGCGTATCAAGCGTACCCTGATGCTGGAAAACTCCTGCCGTATGGCAGCCGTCAAGACTTTCAAGGATTCAATCCTGCAACTGCTGGCCCAGCATGAGGATATCAGGCACGACAGTGTCTGTGTCGGCCTGACCCAGATCAGTCTTAACGGGTTTGAACTGTTTCTGGATTTTGCCATGAAGGCGCGGGACGAGCATGACCAGATCCGTAAAACCGACCTGATACTCTGCTCTGTGGCCGAACTGGCCGAGCAGCACGGTATTATATTCAGCCAGCATGCCGAGGCCCCTCTGAAAGCCCGTTGAGCTGTTTTCATGGATGGGCACACCGGATGGTAGACTGGTCTGTGGCTGTAGCTTGCCTGCATAATAGCCGTATCATTTTTAGCTGACTGGAAAAGCATGAAAAATCTGATCACTCCACTCCTGTTGTCTGTCGTATGTGCCGGGTGCTCCCAGGTTGAAGTGCACACGGATTACAATCCCGGCATCCATTTTGCTGATTATCATACCTATGCCTGGGGTAACAGACCCCAGAGCAGCAATCCGCTGATGGTGGAACGGATCATCAATGAAATGGATGTGGCATTGGCAGCGCACGGCATGAAGCGGGTTGAAGAGGGGGCTCATGCCGAAGCCACCCTATTTGTGCACATGACTACCCATGAACAGCCAAGGATAGATACCTATACCACTGGTGGGGGTTGGGGCTGGGGGCGTTATGGTGGCATGGGTATGGGAATGGGGGGAATGTCCACCTCGACCGTGACCTTTGATACTATTGGCACGCTTATTGTTGATATTTTCGACAGCAAGTCGCAGCAGCCTTTGTGGCATGCCTCGGCTGAAGGTGCTGTGAGCGAAGATGCCAAGGAAGATCAGGCAGAGCTTCGAGAAGCAGTACAGAAAATGTTCCTTGATTTTCCACCGGATAGCGTGAAAAAGCCCTGACCTGATGATGGATAAGATACTTGATTTTCTTGCCATGGGTGGCTATGCCACCTATGTCTGGCCCTCCTATGGCCTTGCCCTGCTGGTACTCGTCTGGATACTGGTGGCCTCGTTGCGGCAGCAGCGCGCAGCCCGTCTGGAAGTCAGACGCTGGGTTGAAACCCACGTCTCGCGTGGAGACAGGTCATGACACCACGCCGGCAACGCATGCTGATGGTGTCACTGGTCATACTGGGCGTTTCGGTAGCTGCCTGGCTGGGCTTGCAGGCCTTCCAGAAAAACATGCTGTATTTCTTCACG
>JBEBBU010000150.1:0-5511 GCA_041158225.1 Pseudomonadota bacterium
TCGCCGATCCGGCTGACTGTAAAGGTCACCTTGCCGCCAGCTTCTGGCGCAGTCGGACTGGATACAGACAGGGATGTCGGCGTTGAGGCATGGGACAGCACTGTCGGATTGGCCGCAAGGACTGGTGCTGTTGCCGGGCTGGAGGAGAATACAGTCATTTGCGGGTTGCCACCTGCCTGCAGGAGAGCGGGAGCATTCCCGGTGCTGGAGAGACTCTTCTGGTTGACCAGCACCGTCGCCGCAGATACCGAGGATGTATAGGCCGTGAAGTTCTGGTTATATTGGTAGACGGTACCCGTCTGCGAGAAGTCGCTGCTCAGACTCAGGCTATCCTCAGGATCCATCAACAGGGTCAGGGTATTGTTGCTGGATAGTGCGGTCACTGCAGTCGAGTTCAGGCTGAGCGTATTGGCACCGTAATTCTCGGTGCTGAGAACTTCAAAGTTCCTCAGTCGCAGGCCAGGTGAAAGGGTTGTCAGATCCCAGTCCTGCCCATAGTACCCTGTCAACAGCAGCGTATCATTGCCAGTTCCTCCATCAAGACGCCTGAAATAAGTGTCCGTTACAGTGACGACGTCATCCCCTGGGCCAGCGTAGACAATGTCAATGCCACCATTGGTATCAATACGGTCATCACCCTGGCCAGCCAGAAAACTTTCGCCGGTAGGGCTGCCCAGCATGACATCATTGCCGATAGTGCCTGTCTGGTTGACAGTCCCGGTGAAGTCGCTACCGAAAATGGTATAGGTCAGACTGTCATCATTACCTGGGGCACCCACCATAAAATCGCTGAAACTGTCGCCGTTCACGTCTCCACTGCCGCCTAAGGCGATGCCTGCCTGTGAGTTGGGCAGTCCCTGGATGGTGAAGCCAAGATTGGAGGCTGATCCCTGGGATAGCGTTGACAGACTGAAGGGCTGCAGAACGCCTTCATATTGCCCCCAGATGGCGGACGATCCACCAAAAACAACAGCGACAATGCCATCCTTTGTCTCAGCTGTGGTGAGTGATGTCGAAGGGGAGGCGAGAACCAGATCATCATAGCCATCGCCGTTGAGGTCACCAGAAGCAGAAAAATTGCTGATCGTATAGGAGGCATTTGAGGTAGAGGTAGCCGCAGGCGCCGCCAGCACCAGATCGGGCGAGGCCGTAACGTTGATGCCACTGGTACTGCCAAAGTAGATCAGCACGGCGCCTTGATTATTTTCCAGCAGATCATTAGACCCATAGTCAAGGTAGCCGATATTCGCCACATAACCTGGAGCAAGTACGGCGAAGTCAGCGACCCCATCGCCGTTGAAATCTCCGATATTCTGGAATTGTTCTCCGAATGCCTGTGACTGATTGGGGTCAAACAACGGATTGGATATCTCCATATTGATGGAGGATTTGGATGTGCCTGCGAAACTCACGTAGAGGCTTTCGCCAAAAAATACTGGCGATGGACGGTCGTAGGTTGTCTGATTTGGGATGCGGTTGAAGTCTGTCCAGTCAGAGCCATTGGTGCTGCTCATGTAGTTGACGGTATTATCGCCATCCCCTCTGAAAAACAGGTAGGCGGTATCACCCACGGTAGTCATAGAGGGGCCATCGGGTGTGGTCTGGCCTGATAGCATGGAACAGTTCCAGTAACTGCCATTATCTGTAGCAGGATCGCTGGCGAAGCTACCTACCCACATATCATCGTTATTGTTGGCCTTGTAGGATATGAGCAGTGTACCTGCGCCTTCATTGGCGCTACCGGGCAGAACTGTTGCCCCAATACGGTCATTGGTATATTGGTGACCCTGACTGACTTCTGCATTGCTGCCCCACGCTGAAGGGTCGGAAGGGTTGGATGACCAGTTATAGCGGATGGGTGCGTTCTTATTCTGTTGTGCCTCAAAAAAGACGTACAGGTAGCCATCGTAGGTCACGAGCGTCGGGCCACTGTCGGCAGTCTGGCCGCCCACCTGAAAGAATGTACCGCTTGTGCTGAAGCTGACACCTAGGTCATCGTCCGACAATGTTGCCGCAGACAGAAGAACTTTATTATTGGTACCAGTGAATGCAAGGTAGAGTGTGTCATTGAAGACACCCAGTGATGCCTGCTCGTAGGTTTCAAACCCCGTACCCAGATCAGTGAGTCCCTCCCAGGTATAGCCGTCGGCACTGCGTTGCATCCACAGATGATTGTTATCATTGCTGTTGTATAGCATGTAGAGATAACCGTTATACACAGCGAATGAAGGCGCAATATCAGTTTCCTGACCACTCCATGAGGGATTCTGGTTGGATGCCTGTGAACTGTAGAATGTCCAGTCCGAATTATTGAGCGAGCCTGAGGTGGAAGCAGTTGGCGGGCTCAAAATGACTGGCGCTGGGCTTGCGGTAGATCCGATCAGGGCAGATGCGTTGCCATAGTAGATGGTCGCCTGGCCGTTGTCATCAGGATTGCCCCCCGCAATATCGTCATAGCCGTCACCGTTCACATCTCCGATACCCTGAAACACCGTATTGCCCTGCGTGTTGATGCTGACTGGGCTGGAGAGCGTAGCCGTACTGTTGCCAAGGTAAAAATCGGTACCGCCAGAACCTGTCAGCAGCAGGTCATCGTAACCGTCGCCATTAAAGTCACCTGCACTCGAGGCTGAGGTGACAGCAGTGCCATTGACCTGAGTGGATGGTGATACCACAAGAGTACCCCCCGCGCCCAGATAAGGGCTGCCGGGTACTACGCCAAAACTGCCGCCGGCGATTACCCCAAAATCTTTGTAACCGTCGCCATTGATATCTGCCATAGGCATGACATCATCCAATGCGGTATAGCCGCTCCCCGTCACCAGCAGATCATCCGTACCTGCAGCGGCATCAAGAAGATCCTGAGTGCTATTGCCAAAAATGATCAGCTGCCCTGCAGTGTCTCCACCTGATAAGACATCCGCATAGCCATCACCATTCACATCACCCAGCACAGCTACATTAAGACCATTATCTGACAGGGGCATCATACCGTCAGCTGTTGGCACCTGATACAGCTGGCCATCCACCACAAATCCATTATCACCCGAAAGATTGGCCAGCTTGATACTGCCATCATCTGCCAGCCAGGGATGTCCATAGACGGCATAAATCTGAGCGGCATTGGGTGCCGTGATCATCAGATCATCAACCTTGTCGTTGTTGATGTCGCCAATGGCAGCTGCCGCAGTGCCGGTTAACTGGTTGGGGAGACTGCCGTTCAGCAGGAAAGTCGACTTGTTGTCGCTGGCCGTGACATTGAGATCCAGTTGTCCATCAGGCATCAGTGGGCCGAACACCACATAACTCTGGCCTGTACCATTGGCTCCCTGCGGTGCCGTGATCAGCAGGTCCTGGTAACCATCAGCGTTGACATCGCCTGCGTTGGTGATCACAGTGCCGGTGGCGCTACCGGGTAATCCACCCACAATTTCCAGAGTGGAAAGGGTATTCAGATAGCTGTTTTCAGCAGTGCCGCCGCTGGACATCCCATTGATCACGTAGATCGAACCATCGCCATTGCTGCCGCCCGGCGCAGAAAGTGCCAGATCATTGGTGCCATCGCCATTCCAGTCGGCGCTGGCGAGGGCGCTCCCGGCCCTGATATCACTGGCAGTGCCATTGGCACTGGAGGGCAGATTGGGGCCCAGATAGCTCTGTGTGGGGCTGGAAGTAAAGGTCGTTGCCAGTGTCGCTGTCGTGCCAGAAGATGGTGCCGTGCTGGCAAACACATAAACAGCCCCTGCCTTCGCTGGTGAGGTAGAGGGATAATCATTGCGCTGATTCGTATTGGCTGGCAGGCTGCTTAAATTGGTCCAATGGTTGGTCACGTTGACCACATGGCCTGGCGCACCGATCAAGAGATCGTCGGTACTGCTGTTGCCGGTGAAGCTCAGTGCGCTGGTGCTGGCATCAGCGCTGGAGATCGCGACAGCATAACCTGCCAGTTCGCCACTATTGGCTGAAGTGTAGACAGCGCCAGGATTTGCGCCATCAAGGGCAACGTATACTGCTCCCTGGCCTTTGTTGACGCCAGGAGCGCCAATAGCGATGTCGGCCAGGTTATTGCCATCAAAATTACCCGCTGCCACTGCAAAACCAAACCCGTCGCCGAGGGCATTGCCAGTGAGCATGTAGCCAGATGGGGAGGATGTATCGGATGTCCAGCCAGATACGTCAATGGTCATGCCTGCAAGCGTCGATCCACCGAAAATACAGTAGACTGCCCCTGTAAAACTGTTGGCATTCGGCGATCCTACGATCAGGTCAGCATAGCCATCGCCGTTGATGTCTCCCGTTGCCAGACTCAGAGGGAAATTACCATTGGCCAGGCCGTTGTCTGGAATCCCGGTGATGAGAAGTCCACCCGGATTGCCACTAAGGTTGTTGGTGGTAAGCGGACTGGATTCATTGTCGTTCAGTACGCCTGCTGGCGCTGTGCCGTCAACCGGATCATTGATGCCAAATAAAACCTGAATGCTACCCTGACCCAGGGGCGTACCGGCGAGATTGGTGTAGCCGCTGTTTCCTACCGCCACATCACTCAGTCCATCGCCGTTAAAATCAGCGCTTGCCAGCGTGTAACCCATGGCATTATTGGTCGTATTGATGACAAATCCACTATCGATGAGAGCGAGGGATGAGTCGTTGGCTTCGGTTACTACAGCGGTGCCAGAGACGGTTGTGGTGCTGGTGATTACGGAACTGTCACTCGGATTAATGGTCTGTGAGGTGGTCTTACCATTTATGGTGAGGTTGAGGGTAAACTGGCTCTGGCTGGTGACCCCGGAAGTACCCGGATCAATCAGCAGACCAAGATTGACAGTAGGGCTTTTGATAACATAGTCCAGGTTTGCGGACGGATTCAGTGGATTCAGAAGCTGTCCATTTTGCAGCAGACCTAATTGCTGTCCTCCAACGAACAGGCTCCAGGTCGTGCCGTTAGCCGAGACGCTTAAAGCGGTAATGGATTGTCCTGTGGCCTGATTTGGCAGGGTAAAGGGCAGATAGATATCCGTGACCCCGTTAGGGGCGACTGTCCCGTTAGCGCTTGCAGGTATGAATGACACCACATCCCAGGCAGGACTGTTGGAGTCAGCCAGTTCGGTGGCTACTGGATCAGCCGTTGGCTGTATGGAAGCCTGCTGTCCCCAGATACCGGTTGCCGTGTCGAATACCACATAACGGGTGTCCGGGCCTGGATTGAGTGGCGCCACGTACTGGGCATCATATTTTTCTCCGATGGCCGCATCGTTCAGCAGGGATGCGATGGCCTCATAGCCACCGGTCATGCCGTTTTCGGATGGCGTATCATTGTAACTGAGCGCCTTGTTGTAAAAAGCGACTTCGTCCAGAAATACGGCGCTGGTATTGCCAGTTCCGGCCAGAATGATATTCGTGGAAGTCGGCGCAGCAAAACTCAGGGATCCCTGGCTTGCCACAGGAACACCGTTAAGATACAGAGTGGCCGTGCTGGATTCACTGTCGTAGGTTCCTACCACATAGTTCCAT
>JBEBBU010000151.1:0-12829 GCA_041158225.1 Pseudomonadota bacterium
CCAGCACCCGCATTTCCTCATCACGCTGCACCTTGGCCAGAATGGAGGCAGCGGCGATGGCAGGCACAAGGTCGTCGCCTCCCACCAGCGCCTCAGCCGGCATCGCCAGCCCGGGAGGCACATGACGTCCATCCACCATGACCCGCTCCGGACGCAGGGACAGACCTTCGATGGCGCGCCGCATGGCCAGCAGGCTGGCATGATGGATGTTCAGCCTGTCGATTTCATCAACTTCGGCACGCCCGATATGCCAGGCCAGGGCGCGTTCACGCACCTGCAGCGCCAGTGCTTCACGCTGCGCCGCCGACAGTTTCTTGGAATCACGCAGACCCTCAATGGGGCGCAGAGGATCAAGGATGACTGCTGCGGCCAGTACGGCACCCGCCAGACATCCCCGCCCGACCTCGTCCACACCAGCCTCAATCAGCGCAGGATACTCCGGCCAGAGGCCTTGAGAAAATCAGCCATGGCACCCACCTCGGACTGGTCTTCACTCATGTCATCCAGGATGCGGATGGCCTCATCCAGCATGAAGCCCGCCTTGTATAGCACCTTGTAGGCTTTCTTGATCTGGCGTACCGCCTCGGCACTGAAGCCCTTGCGCTCCAGTCCCACCGAATTGATGCCATGCGGCCGCGTGGGGCGACCACCAATCATCACATACGGCGGCACATCGCGCGTCACGACACTGCCCATGGCAGCAAAACTGTAAGCACCGATCTTGCAGAACTGGTGCACCAGGGAAAAACCGCCGAGAATGGCATGATCCTGCACATGCACATGGCCGGCCAGCGAGGCAGCATTGGCCATGATCACGCCATCACCGATCACGCAGTCATGTGCCACATGCGCATAGGCCATCAGCAGGTTGTCACTGCCAATACGGGTAATTCCCTGATCCTGCAGGGTACCGCGGTGCACGGTGGTAAACTCGCGGATGATATTACGGTCACCAATCTCCAGTCGCGTGACCTCGCCGTGGTATTTCTTGTCCTGCGGCGCTTCGCCGATGGAGGTGAACTGGAAGATGTGATTGTCACGGCCTATGGTGGCCGGCCCACGCACAATGGCGTGAGGACCGATCACTGTACCTTCGCCGATGCTGACATCAGCACCAATAATGGCATAAGGCCCGACCTCGACCCCAGGCGCCAGCTGCGCGGCAGGATCGATGATGGCCGTGGGATGTATCAAGCAGGCGTCTCCTTGGCAGCGGCGCACATGATTTCTGCACTGGCCACAAACTCGCCATCGACCTCTGCCTTGCAGGCAAAAGCCCAGATATTGCGCTTGTGGCGCAGATAGCAGGCTTCCAGCATCAGCTGGTCACCGGGCACCACGGGCCGCTTGAAGCGCACCTTGTCCAGGCCGACCAGGTAGTAGGTAGCCCCCTTGCCCAGCACATCAGGTGCGGTTTCGGAAGCCAGCAGCCCGGTGGTCTGGGCCATGGCTTCAATGATCAGCACACCTGGCATGATCGGCAGATGCGGAAAATGCCCCTGAAAATACGGCTCATTGTAGGTGACATTCTTGATACCGAGCAGGCGTTTGCCCGGCTCGCACTCAATCACGCGGTCGACCAGCAGAAAAGGATAACGATGGGGCAGAAAATCCCTGATGGCCTGGATATCCAGTACAACGTCTTTCATCGGGCTTACTTCTTGGATCCTGGGTGATAGCTGGATTCAAGACGCTTTTCCACCTGGTCGGTCACATCAATGCCATCAGCCGCGTAGACCACACCATCAGTCAGCAGCAGATCGTAGTTGCCCTGCTTGGCCAGTGACTGGATGGCCTCGAAGATTTCCTTCTGCAGCTTGCTCAGCTCTTCGTTACGGCGCACATTGAAGTCTTCGCGGAACTCGTCCTGGGCACGCTTGGCCTCACGCTTGCGGTTGACCAGATCCCGTTCCAGGCGTTGGCGCTCGTCAGCGCTCATGGTGGCGGAGTCCTTGCCGGCACGGTCTTCCATGCTCTTGATTTCTTTCTGCTCGGCGACGAGTTTCTTGTCGCGTCCGGAGAACTCGCGCTCCAGTTCCTTCTTGGCCTGTTCAGCCTGGGGTGCCTTTTCCAGCAGGCGCGCCACATTAACGAAGCCGATCTTCATGTCAGCCATGGCCGTAGCCGACATCATGAAGGACAGCAGTAGGGTGTAGAAGCTTTTGCGTAGCATGGATGGTTTACCTTGTTGATGGGCACATGAAAAGGATTATACAAAAATAGAGTGCTTTGCCTACATCCCGTTGAATCCGGAACCAAAATTGAACTGGAATCGCTGGATACGGTCTTTCTCGCAAATTCTGTCAGTCTGTGCAGTTTCAGCAAGCTGCAGATCGTTGCATTCGCCCTCAGAGGTATTCAGTGGCTGGGCCACGCTGAAGGACAGTGCCCCGAAAGGCGACAGCCATTTGGCACCAAGACCGGCTGAATAGCGCAGCTGCCCCAGCTCCGGACCACCCTGGAACACATTGCCGGCATCCATGAACAGCCCCAGCCTGACCGTCTTCAGCTTTTCCTCGGCAAACGGTACCGGAAACAGCATTTCTGCCGAACCGGTCAGTTTGCTGTTACCGCCATAGGCATAGCCACGGCTGTCGAGTGGCCCCAGGGTATTGGGCATATAGCCACGCACCGAGTTAGGGCCACCGGCATAAAAGTTTTCGAAGAATGGCAGGGTACTGGTACTGCCATAACCGCCGCCATAGCCGAAATCACCCTGCAACTGCAGGGTCAGAGACTTGGAAATCGGGAAAAACCGTTCCAGACGGATATTGGTCTTGTAGTACTGCAGGGTACTCCAGGGGGCGGCAAACAGGGCGGTAATACGCTGGGCGCCACCATTGGTCGGGAAAATCGCACGGTTCAGGGTGTCATGGGTCCAGCCCAGCGATCCGGTATGCTCGGTATAGGTGCTGCCGTAACCGTTGGGGCCACCAAGACTGGAGGAACATGGAACTTCAACGGCCTCGCCTTTTGCATTGAAACCAGGATACTTGCCATCGATAAAACAGAGTATCTGGTCTGAGGTGGTATCAAAGGTCTTGATATGGGTGTTGTTCAGATCCATGTTGGCGCGCAGGGCATCAAACTCGCCAAACGGCAGCGACCAGTTGCCACCGGCCTGCATCACATCGGAAGCATAGTTGGCGACATAGTTCATATTGGCCAGGTTGGTGCTGCGGTAGGACAGGTTCCAGCCGCTGCTGATACCATCCAGCGTGGTATAGGGATTGGTATAGCCGATGTTATAGACGGTGTTGATGTGACTGTTATTGAAGGTCAGGTTGACACGCTTGCCGCTGCCAAACACGTTATCCTGGGTGACACTGGCATTGAAGATGACACCCTGCGCCTGGGAAAAACCGACACCTGCGGTCAGGTTGCCGGAAGCCTTTTCAGTCACGCTGTAATTGACATCAATCTGGTCCGAGGTTCCCGGCACCGAAGGCGTTTCCACGTTGACATCCTGGAAATAACCCAGACGCTCGAGACGCACCTTGGAACGCTCGATCTTGGTTGTGGACGCCCAGGCTGCTTCCATCTGGCGCATTTCGCGGCGCAGCACCTCATCACGCGTCTTGGTGTTGCCGCTGAAGTTGATGCGGCGCACATACACCTGCTTGCCAGGATCGACAAAAAAGGTGATTCCCACCGTTTTGCTCTCGGCATTGATATCCGGCACCATGTTGACGTTGGCAAAGATATAGCCCTCATCGCCCAGACGGTCGGAAATGCCTTTCTGTGTTTCCGTGGCCAGACGCCGGGAAAACACGTCATCCGGCCCCAGCTGTACCAGCGGAATCAGCTCCTGTGGCGGCACAATGGTCTTGCCGGTCAGCTTGACCTGGCTGACATGAAAAATCTCGCCTTCCTTGACGTTGATGGTGATATAGATTTCTTTCTTGCTGGGCGTGATCGATACCTGGGTGGATTCGATCTCGAAATTGATGTAGCCACGATCCAGATACCAGGAGCGCAGCCGCTCCAGATCCGCTGACAGCTTCTGGCGTGAATACTGGTCATCCTTGCTGTAAAAGGACAGCAGGTTGGTGGTACTGAGCTCGAAGTCCTGCAGCAACTGTTCATCACTGAAGCTGTGATTGCCCACCACATTGATCTGGCGGATCTTGGCCACCTTGCCTTCGGCAATATTCAGCGTGATGCCTACCCGGTTATTGTCGAGTTCGGTAACTTCAGAATCGATCTTGAGGCCATATTTGCCACGGCTGTAATACTGGCGGCGCAGTTCCTGTTCCACCTTGTCGAGAATCTGGCGGTCAAATACCTTGCCCTCGGCCAGGCCAATGCCTTTCAGGGCCTTGAGCAGTTCCTCACTGCCCAGATCCTTGTTACCGTCAATCTTGATGCTGGCAATCGAAGGCCGCTCTTCCACGAAGATGACCAGATCATCGCCTTCCTGTTCCAGGCGTACATCCTTGAAGTAGCCGCTCTTGAACAGGGCCTTGATGGTCTCGGCCGCCATATGCTCGCTGAGCACATCGCCCACCTGCACCGGCATGAGACTGAATACCGCACCCGAGGAGATACGCTGCAGCCCCTCGACCCGGATATCCTGGATGACGAATGGCTGCAGTGCGCGCGCGACCAGGCTGTAAGTGACTACGTAGAGCAGGAACAGCAGGTGGAGACAGAATCGTCGACTAATCGCCACGCAGATCCTGTTCCAGCTGTTCCAGACTGATGTGGCGCACGACCTTGCCCTTGGCATAGTAGATGACATATTCGCAGATATTGCAGGCACGGTCGCCAACCCTTTCCAGCGAACGCGAGGACCACATGATGTCCAGTGACACCGGAATGGAACGCGGATCCTCCATCATATAGGTAATCTGCTGGCGCAGCAGGCTTTCATATTCCTGGTCCACCTGACGGTCATCCTGCACCACACTCAGCGCAGTCTGCACATCAATGCGGGCAAAGGCATCCAGGGCATTGCGCAGCAGCTGGCGCACATGCTTGCCGAGCTGCTCGATCTCGGAGAGCTGGTTGCGGCGCGGGTAGTGGGCATGCAGGTCAATGGCGTGGCGGGCAATGCGCTTGGCCTCATCGCCGATACGTTCCAGATCGGTAATGGTCTTGATCACCACCATGACCAGACGCAGGTCGCGCGCCGCAGGCTGGCGCAGGGCCAGAATCTGGGTACATTCGTCATCAATGGCCACCTCAAGCGAATTGACCTTGTAGTCATCGCTGATGACGCGCTCGGCCAGCTGGGTATCGCCTTCCACCAGTGACTGCACCGCAGAGGCTATCTGGTCCTCGACCAGACCGCCAAGTTTGAGGACGCGATTGCGGATTTCCAGCAGTTCCTGATCAAACTGTTTGGAAATATGCTGGTGCTGTTCGGATTCTGGGGGAAAGACCATACTCATTATCGACTCGCGCGTTGGGTGCGAAGAAGCATTCTATCAATACTCGCAGGGAGCGCATAGTTACAGTTCATTTAATTTGCTACCCTAAACAGCATTATAGGCGATCTGGAACCATGCCCCATGAAAATCCTCGTGACTGGCGCCGCCGGCTTCATCGGTTATCACCTCAGCCAGCGCCTGCTGGCGCGCGGTGACAGCGTCATCGGCCTCGACAACCTCAACGACTACTACGATGTCAGCCTGAAAGAAGCCAGACTGGCGCGCCTCGAAGCCCATCCCGGGTTCAGCATGGCGCGCATGGCGCTGGAAGATGGCGAAGCACTCAGCGCACTGTTCCACAGGGAACAGCCACAGCGCATCGTCAATCTCGCCGCCCAGGCCGGTGTACGTTACTCGCTGCAGAATCCCATGGCCTATGTCAACGCCAATCTGGTCGGCTTCTGCAACATCCTGGAAGCCGCACGCCATCACGGCGTGGAACATCTGGTCTACGCCTCCAGCAGCTCAGTCTATGGCAGCAATACGCGCATGCCGTTTTCCATTCACGACAATGTTGACCATCCGGTCAGCCTGTATGCGGCCACCAAGAAAGCCAACGAACTGATGGCGCACACCTACAGCCACCTGTTTGCCGTTCCCACCACCGGCCTGCGCTTCTTTACGGTGTATGGTCCCTGGGGACGCCCGGACATGGCACTGTTCAAGTTCACCCGCGCCATTCTCGAAGGCAAGCCGATTGATGTCTACAACTATGGCAACCACCGCCGTGACTTCACCTACATTGATGACATCATTGAAGGCGTGATCCGGGTACTAGACCGCATCCCCACCCCGAATCCCGACTGGTCAGGCCAGGATCCCGATCCCGGCAGCAGCAAAGGCCCCTACCGCATCTATAATATAGGTAACCAGCAGCCGGTACCGCTGCTGGACTTCATCGCTGCCCTGGAAACCAGCCTGGGACGCAAGGCCGAAATGAACCTGCTACCGATGCAGGATGGCGATGTACCAGATACCTATGCCGATGTCAGCGATCTCAGCCGCGATACCGGCTACGCACCCTCCACTCCGGTCAGCACTGGCATCGGCCATTTTGTCGACTGGTACCGGGATTACTATCAGGTCTAGTGATGCAGCAACAACGCAATTTTTTCTGAAATCGGGAGCACATGAATCACGAACAGAAAATTCTGGTGCTGGCAGGTCCCAACGGCGCGGGTAAAACCACCTTCGCCCGCGAATTCTTACCCGCAGAAGCTCAGTGTCCGATTTTCATCAATGCAGACCTGATTGCAGCTGGCTTGGCACCATTCAATCCAGAAGCCGCATCAATGCGTGCAGGGCGTTTGATGCTGGAAGAAATCAACCGTCATTTGGCGTCGGCTCAGAGTTTTGCGTTGGAAACGACATTGAGCGGCTTGGGTTACGCCCGGCAAATAGCTGCCTGGCAGCGGTTGGGATATCGTGTAGAACTGATCTATCTGGCCCTGCGTAACCCTGAAATGGCAGTCAAGCGAGTAGCGTTGCGGGTAACGCAAGGTGGGCATGATATAAAAGAAGCAGTCATCCGCCGGCGTTTCGAGGCTGGTCTTCGCAACTTTGAACAAGTTTACAAGCCACTGGTGGATAGCTGGCTGCATTACGACAATTCGGGTTTACTCCCCCTATTAGATGGGAAAAATCTATGAGTACAGCAAGCTTTAAACCCACCAGCATGGATCTCATCGGTGTCGATGCAGCATTAAGGCGGGCTGCCAAACGTGCACTGGAAACCGCACTGCAACTTGGCACTCCCTGCTGGGTGATGGAAGGCGATCAAATCGTTGATCTGACTCAGCGTTATCAAGTGCAGTGGCAGCGTCATGGTAAAGTCAATTTACAACATGAAGAACAAAAACCATTAGCTGATTATTGAGAGGCCGCCGCAGCGGCCAGTACCGCCTGGCGCTCATCCTCGCGCCAGGCACTGAACGGATGACGCGACAGGCAGGTATTGTAGAACCGCACATCCCCGGTCACCTCCTGTCCCAGCCAGTCCGGGCGCAGAAACGCCTCATCCTCAGCCCCCAGTTCCACTTCGGCCACCATCAGGCCGGCATTGTCCCCGAAAAACTCGTCAATCTCCCAGACATGCTGCCCAAAAGGCACCTGATAGCGGCGCTTTTCCACCAGTGGCCCGGCGCATAGACTCTCCAGCAGATGCACGGCATCGCTCTCGGGAATGGCATACTCATACTCATGGCGTACCGCCCCCACCGTGGCGCTCTTGATATTGAGGAACGCCAGCACCTCGCCGCTCTCGCTGACCTCACGCCGCACCCGCACGGAGGCACGCGCCTCCTGATTGAGATAGCCCTGACGCATCTCGCTTGACGCACTCACCCCGGCACGCCAGCCATCTCCCCGCAGCAGAAACTTCCTTTCAATTTCCAGCGCCATTGCCCTATCCTCTACTCCGCTTATCCAGCCGGTTCATCAACGCAGACCCAGTTTGGCTTTAATCTCACTCAAATCCAAGGTGTTGCCATGCTTAATATCCATTATATCCATCAAGCCTTGAGCGACAGCAAGGTGCTGTTCATGCCCATGCAAACCATGGTAAAATAAATAATCTAAAATATTTATTTTTGATCATGCGACTCACAGCATCTCAGTTACAATCCAAACATAAGGCTCTCATTGATGCCCTCAAGCGCGGGGAGACCGTAGAGATTACTTACCATGGTCAAACGCTTGGCGTCGTTCACCCCGCTACGCCAGCACCTCATTCACAAGAGCAGGAAGCCGCAATGAATGAGTTTTTTGGCATGCATCGAGATTCAGGTGTTGCCAATGTTGAATCGGAATTACATGATATTCGTAAAGGTCGCCGGAGATCGCTGAGTGATCTTTGATACCAACATTTTGATTTATGCCGATCGGGGTGTCGAATCTGCCAGACAATTGATCCTGGGAACCCAGCAACGCTCAATCTCAGCGGTCACCTACATGGAATATGTGCCGTTTTGCCGAAATAAAAAAGAATTGGCAACCTTTGAAAAGATGCTGCAAGCGCTTCAATTTACCATTCATGAGATCGATCATGGCATTTCCTACCATGCGCGTCAGTTGATCCGACAATTTGCTTTAAGCCATAGCATGGAGATGGGCGATGCTTTGATTGCTGCTACCGCCATGGCTCATAATGAATTGTTGTGCACTGGCAACATCAAGCATTTTTCGCAAATCAATGGCCTGATGCTTGACCATTATCAGCCTGATGAAACCTGAGATCAGCACGGCATCAAGCGTATGCTGTGCCTGGTCAACGGCACGATGGAGTGTATCAAGGAACCAGGCAAGCCACTCGGTGACGTCCATCGACCGCTTCTGCGTCCGCTCCAGGATGTCGTAGTAGGCCTTGCGTTCGCGCTGGATCTGCGCCGACAAGCTATAGGTACCTGCAATCACCGCTATTCATGCTTCCATCCCGGTATCCCAGTCTTCCCAGGAAGGGGTCGGGTTGAAACGCCCATGCAGAAAATCCACAAAGGTCCTGACCTTGGCCGACAGATGCTTGCGGTGCGGATAGACCGCATGAATGTCCAGCGGCGCCGTCACATAGCCGGTCAGCACCGGCACCAGCCGACCCTTGCGGATATCCTGCCCCACCATATAGGTAGACAGCATCGCCAGTCCCAACCCGTTCACGGTGGCAATACGCAAGGCTTCCGCCGAATTGGCCTCCAGATTGCCACTGACCCGCACCTGATGCGCCTCACCGCCCGGCAGGTTGAACAGCCACTGGTCGCGCGGCGCCAGGGTGGAATGCACCAGACAGTTATGCCGCTTCAGATCCTCCGGCGTCGCCGGCATGCCATGCTTCTTCAGATAGGCCGGTGCACCGCAGACCACACGCTTCGACGATCCCAGCTTGCGTGCAATCAGGCTGGAATCACGCAGCTCATCCAGCTGGATCGCCAGATCAAAGCCCTCCTCCACCAGATCCACATAGCCGGCCTGCAGCACCAGCTCGACATTCATGTCTGGATACTGCCCCAGATAGTCGGCAATGGCTGGTGCCAGATGGTAAGCCCCAAAAAAAGGCGCCGCATTCACCTTGAGCGTGCCTCTGGGTTCGGTCTGCAGCCGGGTGACCGCCAGTTCGGTTTCCTCCAGATCGTCCAGAATCTGCAGGCAGCGCTCGAGATAGACATAGCCCACTTCGGTCATGCTCAGCTGGCGCGTGGTGCGGTTCAGCAGACGCACCCCCAGACTGTTTTCCAGCTGCATCACATGCTTGGTGGCCATGGCGCGCGACAGCCCCATTTCCTTGGCTGCGGCCGCAAAGCTGCCCGCGCGGGCCACCCGGGTAAACACTGCCATGCTGGTCAGCTTGTCCATTTGTTCACCATAATTTTCTTTATTGAAACAATAAGTAAATACTATTGGATATTGTAAACCATCAATGTTCTCCTATAGTCTACTACCAGACCCCAACATCAGGAGCATTTTATGAAAGCACAACAGTTAATCGGGGCCCTTGGCCTCCTCACCCTTGCGCTGAGTAGTCAGGCTGACGATCTCCAGCAGATCGCAGCCGCCAACGAAGCCGAATGGAACGCCGCTTTTGCCAAGGGCCGCGTCGATGAAATCGTATCCCTGTACACCCAGGATGCGATCCTGGTCCAGCCCAACGGTATCGTCAGCCGCGATGGCAGCGAGATCCGCAAGTTCTGGCAGAACCTGATCACCCAGGGCGTACTCAAGTTCAACCTGGTGGATATCCACAGCGAGCGGGACGATACCATCGTCACCACCAGCACCGTATCCGACCTGAAGCAGCTTAGGGAACCAAACACCACCATGAGCTACTCTTATGATGGTGTACTCTACAGCGTACTCAAGCGCCAGCATGATGGTCACTGGAAACTCCAGGCCCAGCAGTGGTCGGGCAAACACAGGACATAATGCATGTTAGCAATACACGTACCAAGGAACGCGCTTTCTGAGTAAAGCGCGTTCTGCGTTTCAGGCGAGTCATTTTTTTAATCAACCCCAACCCTGGAGATTATGATGTCACACGTTCTGCCTCCTCTTCCCTACGCCCTGGATGCCCTGCAGCCCCACATCAGCGCAGAAACCCTGGAACTGCATCATGGCAAGCACCACCAGACCTATGTCACCAACCTGAACAATCTGGTACCAGGCACCGAATTCGAAGGCATGAGTCTGGAAGATATCGTGCGCAAGGCACCTGCCGGTGGCATTTTCAACAATGCCGCCCAGGTCTGGAACCATACCTTCTACTGGAACAGCCTGTCTCCCAATGGCGGCGGCGAACCCAGCGGCGCCCTGGCGGATGCCATCAATGCCAGCTTCGGCTCTTTTGAAGCCTTCAAAGAAGCCTTCACCAAGACCGCCGTCACCACTTTTGGCTCAGGCTGGGCCTGGCTGGTGAAGAATGCCGATGGCAGCCTGGCGCTGGTCAGCACCAGTAACGCCGCCACACCCCTCACCGCCGGCCAGACCCCACTCATCACCTGTGATGTCTGGGAACACGCCTACTATGTGGATTACCGCAACCTGCGTCCCAAGTATGTGGAAGCATTCTGGAACCTGGTGAACTGGGATTTTGCCGCCAGCAACTTCGCTGCCTGAAGTTCCCGCACCATCTCGCCGGATGATCTCTTTCATCCGGCGACAAGGCAGGTTAAGCTGTCCCCTTTGACTTTATCAGGGGACAGCCCATGCCTTGCACACTGATCACCGGTGCCAACCGTGGCATCGGTCTCGCCATGACCGAACACTATCTGCAGCATGGCTGGCAGGTACACGCCTGCTGCCGCCGGCCGGACGAAGCCAGCGAACTGCAGGATCTGGCACGCCGCTTCCCCCTGCTCGCCATCCACTGTCTGGATGTCAGCGATTTCCAGGCCATCGACCATCTGGCCCAGAGCCTCAGCACCACGCCCATCGACCTGCTGATCAACAATGCCGGCATCTATGGCGATCCAGCCACCCAGCGCCCCGGCGCTATTGACTATGACAGCTTCACCGAACTGCTCAGGGTCAACACGCTGGCACCGGTCAAGCTGACCGAAGCCCTGCTGCCACAACTGCGCCTTGGCCAGCGGCGTCTGGTGGTGAGCCTGTCCAGTCTCATGGGCAGTATTGCCGACAATACCAGCGGCGGCTCCATCGCCTACCGCACCAGCAAATCCGCGCTGAATGCCACCATGAAAACCCTGGCGCGGGATCTTGAGGCCGAAAACATCCATGTCGTCATCCTGCATCCGGGCTGGGTGCAGACTGCCATGGGCGGCCCCAATGCACCGACCTCCATCAAGGACAGCGTCGACGGCCTGACCCGGCTGATCGCCAGCCTCGGCCCGGAACACTGCGGACGCTTCTTCAATTTCCGCGGCGAAGAACTCGCCTGGTAAGACCCGTGACATCATGATACGCACCCTCGTCAGGGGCATCCTGAAACGGCTCTACCGCATCCACATCACTGGCCTCGAACATTTCGAGGCCACGGGTGGCCGGGTTCTGGTCGTGGCCAATCACCTGTCCTTCCTGGATCCTGTCATGCTCTGGGCCTTCCTGCCCGAGGGCATGACCTTTGCGATCAATACCCAGATCGCCCGGCTGTGGTGGGTGCGCCCGGGACTTGGCTTTGCCCGCACTTTTGCCATGGACAGCAGCAACCCGCAGGCGCTGCGTACCCTGGCCCACCATCTGGAAGCTGGCAACTCCGCCGTCATTTTCCCGGAAGGCCGCATCAGCGTCACCGGCAGCCTGATGAAGATCTACGATGGCGCCGCCCTGATCGCCGAGCGCACCAGCACGCCGATGCTGGTGGTGCACCTGGATGGCCCGCAGTACACCCCGTTTTCGCGCATGCAGGGTCAGTACCGCCTGCGCTGGTTCCCGGACATCCATCTGCATATCCGGCCTGCCTTCAGCCTGCGCCCGGAACCCGGCATCAGCGGTCATGAACGCCGTCACCGCGCCGGCCTGATGCTGGCCGACCAGATGCGCGAGGCGGCACTGGCAGCGGTACCCCTGGCGCCCACCCTGTTCGATGCCATCATCACCGCAGCGCGCCGCCACGGCCCCGGGCGTACCATCATCGAAGACACCCAGCCGGTCACGCTCAGCTACCGCCAGTTCATCACCCGCGTGCAGGCGCTGCAGCAGGCGCTCCCGCACCCGGCAAACGCCGAGCCACAACCCATGGGCGTGCTGCTGCCCACCGCGCCGGCCACTGCGGTAACCCTGCTGGCGCTGCAGCGCAGCGGACATATCCCGGCCATGCTCAATTTTTCTGCCGGCGAAGGCCCGCTGCTGGCCGCCTGCCGCACCTGCCAGATCAGCACGGTCATCACCGCCCGCAGCTTTCTGGAAAAGGCACGGCTGGAGCCACTGGCCACAGCACTCATCGCCGCTGACAT
>JBEBBU010000152.1:0-2688 GCA_041158225.1 Pseudomonadota bacterium
ATAGCAGACTAGACTGTCATCATGACAGGAAGACTCATACCATCATGACTTCATACATCCAGTTGCAGTTCACTGATCTTGCGTGTCAGGGTATTCCGGCCATACCCAAGCAGCTTGGCGGCCTCCTGACGACGCCCCCGGGTAAATCCAAGCGCTGTCACAATCAGTATGCCTTCCGCCGCATCAATGGCTTCACGTGCGATATCCGGCTCTCCCCGCCTCAACTGGACATCCACCCACTGGCGCAACGCATCCCTCCAGTCAGCACTGACCTGTGGGGCATTAGCCGGCCGGGTCTTCATCAGTTCGGGAGGCAGATCATCCAGATGCACATCCTTGCCCGCAGCCATCACGGTAATCCAGCGGCAGGCATTTTCCAGCTGCCTGACATTGCCACTCCACTCCAGCTTGCACAGATAATCTTCCACATCAGGCAGCAGGATTTTGGTCTCAACATTGAGTTCCTGACTGGCCTGCTGCAGAAAGTGTTTCAGTAATAAACGGATATCCTGACGCCGCTCCCTCAAGGGTGGAATATGGATACGGATGACATTCAGCCTGTGAAACAGATCCTCACGAAAACGCCCGGAAGCAACCAGCTGCTCCAGATTCTGATGTGTTGCGGCAATAATACGGACATCGACCCTGACCGGGGCATGCGCACCTACCGGAAAGAACTCACCTTCAGCCAGCACACGCAGCAGACGGGTCTGGAGTTCTGCCGGCATATCACCAATCTCGTCCAGAAACAGCGTACCACCATTGGCCTGCTCGAAGCGCCCTGCCCTGCGCGCCTGCGCACCGGTAAACGCTCCCCGCTCATGGCCAAACAGTTCAGATTCCAGCAGATCTTTCGGAATGGCAGCCATATTGAGGGCGATGAATGGCTGGGCAGCACGAGGACTGTGCCGGTGCAGCGCCTGGGCCACCAGTTCCTTGCCGGTGCCGGATTCGCCGTTGATCAAAACGGTGATATGGGAACGCGCCAGTCGGGCAATAGCCCTGAATACTTCCTGCATGGCAGGCGCTTCACCGATAATTTCAGGCGTCTTACCCGCGAGTCCATGAAGATCTGGTGCCTTTTCCGAACTGATGCGCTGCCCGTGCTGGCAGGCTCTGGCCACCAGATCAACCGCATCATCCACATCAAAAGGCTTGGGCAGGTATTCAAAAGCACCACCCCCAAATGCGGAAATGGCGCTCTCAAGGTCAGAATGAGCCGTCATGATCACCACAGGCAGATCCGGGCAACGCTGCTGCAGCTCCCTCAGCAGGCCAAGACCATCCATACCAGGCATACGGATATCAGTCAGAATGGCATCGGGCTGACCACGATTGAGTGCATCCAGCATGCTGCCCGCACTGGAAAAGGCTCTGGTGCCTATTTCAGCCTTCTGCAGCGCCTTTTCCAAGACCCAGCGTATGGAGCGGTCATCATCGACTACCCAGACTTGGGATGACTGTTTCATGCTCCACCTCCAGCGGTAAAAGAATTGAGAATACGGTATGTCCGGGCACACTGGCACATTCAATCAGGCCCCCATGACGGTTGATCAGGGACTGGGCGATGGACAGGCCAAGACCTGTACCTTCTGCACGCCCTGTCACCATGGGATAAAAAATCTGGTTGATGAGTTCAGGCTTGACGCCGGGTCCATCATCAATCACTTCCAGCCTGATCGCCATGCGATGGTGGCGATCACCCACCGTAACCTGACGGTGAATACGGGTTTTCAGGGTAATATCGCCTCTTCCGCACAGTGCTTCTGCTGCGTTTCTGACGATATTGAGAATGGCCTGGATGAGCTGGTCGGGATCCCCCCTAAGGTCAGGAATACTGGGATCATAGTCCCTGAGAATCCGTATATCAGCGGGAACTTCAACCTGTACCAGCTGCGCTACGCGTTCCAGTACCCTATGAATATTGATTTCTTCCTTATGCGGTGGCTTGTTTGGCCCCAGCATACGGTCAACCAGCGACTGCAGCCTGTCAGATTCATCAATGATGATCCGTGTATATTCCCGTAATTCGGCATCGCCAAGTTCTCTCTCAAGCAACTGGGCGGCACCTCTCAGCCCCCCAAGAGGGTTCTTGATTTCATGCGCGAGCCCGCGCATCAGGGCTCTGGCCGCATTCTGCTGCGCCATCAACTGTTCTTCCATGGAGATACGCAGATGCCGGTCGACATTCTGGATCTGCACCAGCAGCTGCCTTGGTCCATGATCCAGCATGGGAGTCATGTGCAGATTGACGGTAACTACCTGCAATGGATGCATAAGCACGACATTGCGCTTGGTGATGGATATGCCGGTTTCCATGGCATGCACCATGTCAGGTTCCACAGGATGCTCGGCTGAGAGCAGCAGGTGCAAGGCGCTGACCCCCATCACCTGACGGGCACTGACAGCAAGCAGTATCTCCCCGGCAGTATTGATGTAAATCAGCCGGAACTGGTCATCAAACAGCAGCACGGCATCGCCGAGATGCTCAAGTATGCGTTGTGAGTAGTGATTCTGGTCATTCATGACCTTTAAGCTAGCAATTTATGATCCACATTCAAAGAGCCATGAATCATGCGCTCTACGGTATCAATACCTCTCATGCGCGCACCAGAATAATGCGCACCCACAAAAAAGCCCGCACTCCTCTGGGGAGTACGGGCTTTTGCGATGCAGCGCCTGACGCTG
>JBEBBU010000153.1:0-7480 GCA_041158225.1 Pseudomonadota bacterium
ACGACAGTGATCTTCGACGTAAAGCCAGTCACGGATATTGGTGCCCTGACCATAAACCGGCAGTGCCCGACCAGCTCTGGCATTCTGGATCACCAGCGGAATAAGTTTTTCCGGGAACTGGTAAGGACCGTAATTATTGGAGCAGTTCGTGGTCAGCACCGGCAATCCATAAGTGTGGAAATAGGCTCTGACCAGATGATCAGATGCGGCTTTGGAAGCAGAATAAGGCGAGTTGGGCTGATAGGGACTATGTTCACTGAAATAGCCTTCAGGTCCAAGACTGCCAAATACTTCATCCGTAGAGACATGCAGCATGCGGAAAGCTGATTTTCTGTCAGCATCCAGCGTGTGCCAGTACCAGCGCGCCGCCTCCAGTAACTGGAACGTACCCACCACATTGGTCTGTACAAAGGCTTCGGGACTGTCAATGGAACGGTCAACATGCGTTTCAGCTGCAAAGTTCACAATCGCATCGACGGCATGCCTTTCCAGCAGGTACTCCACCAGTTCCTTGTCGGCAATCGAGCCCAGCACAAACTCATGGTCAGGATGATTTTCTATGCCTGCCAGCGTCTCCAGATTGCCTGCATAGCTCAGTGAATCGAGGTTAATGACGCGGCAGTGACCGCCTGCAATCTGTCTCAGTACAAAGTTGCCACCAATAAACCCGGCCCCACCTGTCACCAGCAATGTCTTCATGTACGCCCTGCTCCTTTATGTTGCATCGTTCCTCGCGAGGGATCATACCCCATCATGGCAGCCAGCATAAACAGGCAGGCAGCCAGCAGGGTATAACCACAGGCTTCGCTGTTAAACTGCCCATAGAGGGCAAACCGAACCATCTCCACCGCCTGACTGAAGGGATTATACGCCGCCACCATGGGCAGCCAGGTACTGGATTCCTTCAGCTTCCACAGCGGATAAAGCGCGGTAGACAGAAAGAACATGGGGAAAATCACAAAATTCATGACGCCTGAAAAGTTCTCCAACTGCCGCACCACGGAAGACAGGAACAGCCCCAGCGCCCCCAGCATGAAACCGCTCAGGCACAATGCTGGCACCACATACAGATAACCGGCAGGTGTCGTCTGTACCTCAAAGAACCAGGCAACCCCAAGAAATACGGCGCACTGCATCAGCGACACCACGACACCACCACATAATTTGGCAAACAGGAGGAACGGGCGTGGCAAAGGGCTGACCAGCAGCATTTTCATGCTGCCCATTTCCCTGTCATACACCATGGAAAGGGAACTCTGCATACCGTTAAACAGCTGAATCATGCCCAGCAGGCCGGGTGTGACATAAACTTCGTAAAGCACATAGGTTTCATAGGGCGGCTGGATGGCAAGCCCCAGTGATGCCCTAAAACCCGCTGCAAACACCAGCAACCATAGCAGTGGCCGCACCAGCGCTGAAATAAAGCGCTCTTTCTGGTGCACAAAACGTTCGATTTCCCGACCCACGATGCCCCAGAAGGCGCGAAAACAATGCAGAAGAGACACTAGCGACTCCCGGATGTCAGGCTGAAAAAGGCAGCAGCGAGATCATCGGCCTGCCCTGAGGCCACGATGCCTGCCGGCGTCCCCGTAGCCATGACCTCCCCCTGGTGAAGAATGATGACCTGATCCTGAGGATAAACCTCATCCAGCAGATGGGTCGCCCACAGCACGGCAATATGACGCTCCTGACACAGGGCATGTACATGCGCCACAAGTGCTGTACGACTGGGAATATCCAGTCCGGCAGTCGGCTCGTCCAGCAACAGCACATCCGGATGATGCATCAGGGCACGGGCGATTTCGACCCGTCTCCGGTGGCCGCCATTAAGACTGCGCACCCTGTCCCGTTTCCGATCAAGCATGGACTGCCGCTGCAGTTCCTCATCCATCCGCTGTCTGGTCTGGGCTGGGCTGAGACCATGTAACGCGGCATGATAGCGCAGGTTCTGCTCCACGGTCAGATCAAGATCCAGCGTGGTCTGCTGAAAAACAAATCCCATGCGCGCCAGCGCCCGCTGGGCCTGCCTTGCCATGGGCATCCCCTCCACCACAATATCACCCCGGGCCGGGTGATAGAGTCTTGCAACCAGTGCAAACAGAGTGCTTTTTCCGGCCCCATTGGGCCCCAGCAGTATGCTGCACTGTCCGCGCTGCACCGCAAAACTCACGCCTTTCAGCACCTGCCTGGCACCATAGGCAAACCAGAGATCATGAACCGCCAGAGCACTCGACATTGAAGACTTATTCATGGCAATACGGCCAACCCCCATGGCAACTGTCCAACCACCACCGATTTTTCTACCTTGTGGTCAGGCAGACGGATGATGGAGACATCATTGCTTAAACCATTAGCGGTATAAAGCCTGGACTCGTCAGGAGACAGGGCAAGATTCCATACCCGCTGGCCCACCAGCAGATAATCACGGACTTCAAAACTGCCGGCGTCAATCACGGCAATACGATTGGCAGGCCCCAGTGCCACATAGGCATGACGTCCGTCACGGGTCAATGCGATGCCCACCGGCTGGATCTTTTCACGGGTAACCGCCGGGATTTCAAACTGGATCCGTTTAAGAAGACGCCGGCTCTCCACATCAAAGACCTGAACACTGCCCGCAATCTCTGAACTGATCCACAACTGGCGTCCATCATGACTGAAGGTCACTCCACGTGGACGGGGATCCAGCAGGGTATTGTCGCGAATCGTGAGATTATCAGTGGCAATCCAGTGGGCCATATTGGAGGTTTCACTGGCACTGACTACCCAGCGCCCGTCAGGGCTGGCGGCAATACCTTCCGGTTCAATACCAACCTCCACCGTGCCGATGCGTTTGCGTGCCCTGACATCCACCACGCTGACCTGATGGTCATCCTCATTCGACACATAAAGCCTGCTGCCATCACTGCTGAGCGCAAAGGTCTCAGGGTCATTGCCAGAAGGCAGATCGCCAACACGCTTGAGCGTTCTGGCATCCAGTATACGGATCACATGACTGTCGCTGACTGCCACGAAGAGCTGACTGCGGTCATGCGAAAGCGCAATACCACGGGGACGTTTGCCAACGGGTACCTTGCGTATTACTTTTCCGGTAGATCCCTCCAGCGCGGCAATGGCCCCCTCCTGCTCGAGTGTGACATAAACGGTCTCCGCATGGGCCACCGCAAGCGGCAGCAAAAGGGCAGACAGCCAGATAAGGATGCATCTGCGCATGAGGGCAATGACTTTCATACGGGCAAGTTCATGGGGCATGACAGTGACTCTCCGGTGCATCATAGCCAAGGGTATCCAGGGTATTGGTGGCGTGCAGGAAACCAGGTACGGGCGCTACTGCCACCACTGAGCGCAGATCCGTGAGCAGCACGGGCTGGCGCAACTGGCCGTCCCAGCTTCTGAAAGACAGCGGGACGCCCTTGAAGCCAGCCAGCGCAAATGATGGGCCACGCATGTACTGCAGCAAGCCATCACGTTGCAGGTTACCCGTGCGCAGGGCAGCTTCACCGAGCGCCCTGACTGCAAGCCAGCTGGCATAATCACGATCGCTCATCCAGTAACCCGCCTGGCTTCTGAAACGGCGCTGCAACTGGATGGCACCCCAGTTATCCAGGGTAAAATCCCAGGCATGGGGAGAAAGGCCACTGGCACCTGCCACTACTTTAGGCGACCAGGTGCGGTAATTCAGAAGATCCGCCCACTGATTGTTCCTGTCAGCAACCACCAGAACATCGTAGTCATCTCCCTGCGTAAGTACCGGTATTTCTGATTCCGGCGTACGCCTGTCATCTGAGGCATAATCCCAGACCTTCTCGCTGACTTTCTTCAGTCCAAAACGGCGTGCAGCGCGCAGAAACGCCTCCCCCCAGCGCGCATCATCGGCCTTGCTGGTACGCAGGAGAAAAAAACGGTTCCAGCGTCTGGCCGCAAGGTACTGGGCCAGAGCATCAGCCTCCATGGACTCAGAAAGACGCAGATGCAGCAGATTAGGGCGACAAAGTCCGGTACGCACCTGATCACTCTGGGACCCCACATCGTAGAGAATCGTGCGTTCTGCTTCAGGCAGGGAAGCCAGCTTTAGCAGGGTATCATCGCCAACATCCAGCAGCACATGCTCAAATCCCTGCTGAACCAGCGCCACAAACACCAGCGCAGCTTCTTCGCCTTCCGACAGTTCACGCACCGTGAGTTCAAAACGCTGGTGCATGAAAACGCCGGTGGTATTGTTGTCGCTTACGCCGAGACGGGCACCCTGCACACCTTCACTGGGACGCTCCTCGACATAATAAGGCAGCCCCGTGGCAGGTGGAGCATCAGCGCGGCGCAGCAGCACCAGCCGCACCGGCGTATCAGCCACTGTAGGCGCTACGGGAAGCTGAGGCGATTGCGCGGCCGCCACCGGCGCTGCCTTGCCTTTAGCGGCCGAGACAACCGACAAAGGCATCAGCAGCATCCCCCCCAGTACAACCAGTGAAAATACTGAAGAAAAATGCATCGACCGGAAAAACACCAGACTACCCTTCCCTACACCTGATTAAAGTTTCACGGGAATTGTACGACATTGCGCCCCACTGAGGCTCAAAATCAGTGATAATCCACTCAGTTGGTCACGGATTTTGGCAATGAAAAGACGCTCTGCAACTCATCATGTATTTTCAAGGCGCCTGGTGGTGTCATGCATCACCGGGCTTATGCTCGGCCATGCAGCCGTACCAGCTATGGCTGCCGATCTGGTCGAGGTCTACGGACTTGCTGTCCGTTATGATCCCAGGATCCATACTGCTGAGGCACAGCGTAATGCCGCCCTGGAAAACAAGCCGCAGGCTATCGCCAAACTGCTGCCACGCATCTGGGCAGATACCGGCATGATGCGCGGCAACGCATTCGTCGGTGGCTCAGCCTATACACGCAATGGCAACGCAGGTGATCAGGATCGTGGATTCTGGTCGTCTGATGGCACCATACGCTTCAATCAGGCGGTCTACCGGCACGACCTGTGGGCGCAACTGGCACAGGCGGACGATGTCATTGCCGAGGCGGAAGCCAGCTACACGGCTGAACAGCAGAATCTCATGCTGAGAACATCGGCCGCCTATTTCAACGTTCTCTACAATATGGCCTCGCTGCGCTTTGCAGAAGCCGAACAGGAATCCATTGGCCGGGAACTGGAGCAGGCCAAAGCCCGCTACGATGTGGGTATTGTGGCCATCACGGATGTTGATGAAGCGCAGGCCGCTCATGATCGCGCACGTGCCGGCGTGATTGTGGCCACCAATGACCTGAATGATGCCAAAGAAGCACTCCGGCAGATTGTCGGGGATGATCCAGGTGATCTGGAGACACTGAAAGCGGACGTTCCCATGCAGCCGCCGAACCCAGAAGATCTCGACAAATGGAATGATATTGCCCAGCAGAGCAATCTGACGATTATCGCCGCCAACAACCGTGCGGAAAAAGTGCGCAAGGATATCGATATCCAGTTTTCCGGGCACTTCCCCACCATCGACATCGTGGCAGACTCAGGATTCACTGACCGCGCCCAGCCGCCCTACCCATTCCGCTCACAACTGCTTGAAGTCGGCATGCGCATCAATATCCCTATTTTCGAGGGCGGCGGCGTGAACTCACGCATCAAACAGGCGCGCTATACCTTCGAGGCTGCGACCCAGCAACTGGATGAACAGCGCCGCATGGTCAGAACCAAGGTCAAGGATGCCTACCGTGCCGTCATGTCGGCCATCGGTCAGGTAGGTGCATTCAAGGCAGCCATCCGATCGTCGGAAAGCGCACTGGAAGCCACCATAGCCGGCATGGAAGTCGGAACACGCACCATGGTTGATGTTCTATACGTGCAGCGTCAGTATTACCAGAACAAGCGTGACTTCGCCAAGGCACTGCAGAACTACATTGTGAATAATCTGGCACTCAAGGAAGCAGCTGGAATTATTACTGCCGAAGATATCGAGCATGTCAACAGCTGGACCGCTACCGCACCTGCGGACAGAAAAAAGAAAGGCAAGGCATCGGCGTCTGCAGATATCCCCAATGATTTTGACGATGGACTGATTCCACCCCTGACACCAGCACCTGCCCTGCCAGGATCTGCCACGCAACATCGCTAAACGAAAAAACCCTGCCAGCGCTTGCACGCCGGCAGGGTTTTCCGGAAACACCTGACGCCAGATGATTACATCATGCCGTCCATGCCGCCCATACCACCCATGCCGCCTGGCATTGGTGCATCTTCCTTGGGCTCTTCTGCAACCATGGCTTCAGTCGTGATCATCAGACCCGCGACAGAAGCAGCATTCTGCAGTGCGGTACGGGTGACCTTGGCTGGATCAAGGATACCGAAGGCAATCATGTCACCATATTCACCATTGGCAGCGTTGTAACCAAAGTTACCAGTGCCTTCAGCGACCCTGTTCAGGACAACGGAGGGCTCTTCACCAGCATTGGCGACGATCTGGCGCAGTGGCTCCTGCATGGCGCGACGGGCGATGCTGATACCAACATCCTGATCGTGGTTGATACCCTTCAGATCCTTGATCTTGTCCAGAACACGGATCAGGGCAACACCACCACCAGCCACAATACCTTCCTCAACGGCAGCGCGGGTCGCGTGCAGAGCGTCTTCAACGCGCGCCTTCTTTTCCTTCATTTCAACTTCGGTAGCAGCGCCAACCTTGATCACTGCAACACCGCCTGCCAGCTTGGCAAGACGCTCCTGCAGCTTTTCACGGTCATAATCGGACGTAGTATCTTCCATCTGACGACGGATCTGGGCGCAACGGCCCTGAATGTTGCTGCTGGAACCAGCACCATCAATGATGGTGGTGTTTTCCTTGCTGACCTGGACGCGCTTGGCGGTACCCAGCTCTTCCAGCGTAGCCTTCTCAAGGCTCAGGCCTACATCTTCAGAAATGACGGTGCCGCCAGTCAGTACAGCAATGTCTTCCAGCATGGCTTTGCGGCGATCGCCGAAACCAGGTGCCTTGACTGCAGTAACCTTGAGGATGCCGCGCATGTTGTTGACGACCAGGGTAGCCAGCGCTTCACCTTCCACATCTTCCGCGATGATCAGCAGAGGACGGCCAGCCTTGGCAACACCTTCCAGCACAGGCAGCAGTTCACGGATGTTGGAAATCTTCTTCTCACAGATCAGGATGAAGGGATTTTCCAGCTCAGCGCTCATGCTCTGCTGGTTATTGATGAAGTAGGGAGACAGGTAACCACGATCAAACTGCATACCTTCGACGATATCCAGCTGGTTTTCCAGACCTGAACCATCTTCAACGGTAATCACGCCTTCCTTGCCAACCTTGTCCATGGCTTCAGCAATGATACGGCCTACCGATTCATCGGAATTGGCAGAAATCGTACCAACCTGGGCAATGGCATTGTTGTCTGCACAGGGTACTGACATTTCATGAATACCCTGAACCGCTGCAGTTACCGCCTTGTCGATACCGCGCTTCAGATCCAT
>JBEBBU010000154.1:0-3629 GCA_041158225.1 Pseudomonadota bacterium
ATTCCATTTACTGGACCCCATATTGGCCGAGACACCGGTGTCCAGCCAGCCGCCCCACTTTACGCCGTAATCCTTTTCAAGTGGCTGCAGTTCTGCACCATCGGTAGCCCAGTCCAGCAGACCGGTGGTTTCACTGAGATCCTTGGCTGCAGGCTGCTGGGAAAATCCCAGCGCAACCAGCGCAAGGACAACCGGCCTGAGTGAGGTGGATGTTTTCATGGGTGATCTCCTGAATAAAGTCAAATGTCTTGTATCAGGTTAAACACAAATCATGCCATGTTAATTTTAAAATAAGATCAAACAGTTACAAAAATACAGCATTGACAGGCACGCACCACGCATGTGCGCAGCTAATGGAATATGCACCAAAAACAACATATTGGTGCCTGGATGCAACAACAGTTTCAGCCAAACAGCGCATGGTAATTGGCTGCGCTTTCTTCCCTGACCTGTTCGATGGATATACCCCTGAGTTCGGCCATACAGGCTGCCACATGGCTGACATAATGAGGATAGTTGGGTTTGCCACGATAAGGCACTGGCGCCAGATAAGGCGCATCCGTTTCGATCAGATAACGGTCAGCCGGCATACGTCTGGCGACATCTCTCAATTCATCAGCATTACGGAAGGTGACAATACCGGAAAACGAGATATAAAAGTTCTGGTCCATGGCCCTGCAGGCGGTATCCCAATCCTCGGTGAAACAGTGAATCACGCCCCCGACTTCGCGCGCCTGCTCTTGCTCCAGAATGGCCAGGGTGTCCTGTCTGGCTTCCCGTGTATGTACAATCAGCGGCTTGCGCGTAACCAGTGCTGCATGGATATGGGTGCGGAAACGCTCATGCTGCCAGCCCTGCTCACCTTCTGTGCGATAGTAATCCAGGCCGGTTTCACCAATAGCCACGACCCGTTCATGGGCCGCCAGCTGCACCAGGGTATCCAGACTGACTTCGACCTCGTCGGTTTCATTGGGATGTACGCCCACGGATACTGAAATCGCGGGATAAGGCTCCACCAGTGCCAGCATCGCGGGATAACGCTGCATATTGATGGAAACACAGAGCATATGATGAACACCGTGAGCCAGTGCAGCCTCATACCAGCGGGAAAAATCTCCCCCATACGGTGTCAGGTCCAGGCGATCCAGATGGCAGTGCGAATCGATCAGCATAGGTCTTGTTCCATTGAACAGCGATAAAAATGCAGGGCACAGTCTTCCATCAGCAGCTGACGGTTGGCCTGACCTTCCAGTGAACGACTCCAGCCCGGGAAAGCATCCAGCAGCCTGAACAGCGCTTCGGTGCTACTGCCACTCCCCGGAGCCAGGTCAGTACGAATATCTTCGTTGGTGAGCGGCGCCTGGCGGTGCAGATCAAAGCGTATCATGTCGCAGACCAGCGATTGCAGGATGACAAGAGGCGACATGTCTTCCTTGCTCCAGATTTCGGCGACGGCCAGAGGATCGGTTGTGTGCCGCATGAGCTGGAGCGCTTGGCTGATCACGTTGCGGCGATAGGCCAGCGCAGATTCATCCACCTGCAGGGCGCGCCATGGCGCAAGACCGGTGATGGCCAGTCTGGCATCAATATGCTCCTGCGCAACCCCCTGTGCGAGCAGCCAGTCCACCGAGACCGTTCTGGAGGGCGCGGCCACGACAAGGCGCTGGCAGCGACTGATGACCGTCACCGGAATACGCTGTGGATGACTGCTGACCAGCAGAAAGGTGGTGTCGTCATCGGGCTCTTCCAGTGTCTTGAGCAGACAGTTGGAGGCCTGGATATTCATGCTGTCAGCCGGTGTGATCAGCACGACCCGCCCCTGCCCGTATTGCGGTCTGAGTGCAAGGCTGGCGATCAGGCTACGCAACTGGTCCACCACAATATGCCGGGCGTTTTCCAGCGGACTGACTGCCAGCAGATCCGGATGACTGCCCGCCTGCACCCGCCTGCATGCAGCGCAGTGGCCGCAGGCTCTGTCATCCACGGGCTGCTCACATAAAAGACCGTGTGCCATTTGCTGTGCCAGCACTGACTTCCCAAGTCCTTCAGGCCCCACAAGCAGCATGGCCTGCGGCGTGGCACCCGAAGCCAGCGTTCTACGCCACTGCTGCCATGCTGATGCAAGCCAGGGCAGCGTCTGCACTTCACTGCTCACTGCGGCACTGCCCTGCGGCAGGCAGCATGGTAGTGCAGAAGGTGCTGACGCAGCGACTCCTGGACCATGTCTATGGGCTGACTGGCGTCAATCACGCGTATGCGTTCCGGATACAGTGCCGCCCTTTGCAGATAAGCCATTCTGACCCGCTCAAAAAAAGTGAGTGCCTCTGCTTCAATACGGTCAACACCGGCGCCACGGCTACGCGCACGCTCCAGACCCAGTACTTCAGGCACATCCAGCAACAGGGTCAGATGTGGCAGATCGTCCCCCACCACGCCTTTTTCCAGCGTGGCAATAAAATGCTGGTCAATCCCCCTGCCGCCACCCTGATAGGCATAACTGGCATCAGAAAAACGGTCACAGATCACCCAGTCGCCTCTGGCCAGCGCCGGCCTTATCACCTGCTGCAGATGCTGGGCCCTGGCTGCAAACATCAGCAACAGTTCGGCCTGGGGAGCCATATCACCAGGCGCCAGCAGCAATTCACGGATGGCTTCCCCCAGACCGGTGCCTCCTGGCTCACGGGTCACCACCACACTGAGCCCCATTTCACGCAGGCATTCTGCTGCATAGGCTACGGCGCTGCTCTTGCCAGCACCTTCGCCTCCCTCAAAGCTGACCATACTGGCCTGCATCATGATCTCCGCAATGCAATGGGTTGAGATTCAGGGCTTGGCCGGCATCGCCGACCGGTGCCGCTGGTACTGGTCCACCGCACGCTCATGCGCTTCCAGCGTCGCGGAAAACACATGACTGCCGCTACCGTCACCTCTGGAAACATAATAGAGCGCATCGCTATCATCCGGATGGAGTGCAGCATGCAGGGACGCGAGACCAGGCGCAGCGATGGGCGTAGGTGGCAGACCATGCCGGGTATAGGTATTCCACGGAGTATCCTTAAGAAGGTGACTGCGTCTGATATCCCCATGATATTCAGATCCCAGTCCATAAATGACCGTGGGATCAACCTGTAGCAGCATACCAAGTTTCAGCCGGCGATGCATGACACCCGCCACTTTGGCGCGCTCATCATCACGTGCCGTTTCTTTTTCGATAATGGATGCCAGAATGAGCGCCTGCTCAGGTGTCTGTATCATCAGCCCCGCAGCCCGCTGCGACCATTCCCGGGCCAGTATCTGCTGCATGCGTAGCACACCACGACGCAACAGCGCGACATCACTCATACCACGGGTATAAAAATAGGTATCAGGAAATACCTGACCTTCCAGATAAGGCAGAGCTGATCCAATCTGCGCCATAACAGCCTCATCAGACAGACCCTCAATGGTATGCTGAAGCTGGTCGCTACGTGCAAGCGCCGCGACTATCTGCCGGAACTGCCATCCTTCCACCAGTGTCACCGAACGCTGATAGACCTGCCCCCTCGCCATCATCTCCAGCAGTCTGGCCGGCACCATCCCCGGTGTCAGGCGGTACTCTCCAGGTTGCAACTGCCCGGCGCGACCACTCT
>JBEBBU010000155.1:0-7961 GCA_041158225.1 Pseudomonadota bacterium
TAGGAAAAAAAGGCAGATGACGAAGAGTACGGCCGAGGCAATATGATGGGGTAACTGTTTCATCAGCCCGGTAGTGCCTGACAGCAGTGTTTTTGACAGATAATCCCGGATGCCCTGATGACTCCATGGGTCGGCAAGTATGCTGTCCAGCCAGTATCCCGCCTGGTTTCCCGGCCAGGGTAGACCCTGCAGCCATTCCGGACTGAAACGCCAGCTGCCTGGTGTTGTCGAAAGCTCCTCAAGGGTGGGTAATTCCTGCTGGATTTCAGTCATCATCCACAGCGGTGGGAGCGTAATCGCGGCTACGATGGCCAAGGTCATCAGGAATGCGGTGACATTAGGGTGCGTGATCCAGCGCTGCCTGAGGCGGTCATAGACGGGCCAGCTCATGGTGGTGAAAATGGCTGCCCACAGGATGGCGTGCCAGAAAGGGCTGAGGAAAAGTCCGGCCAGTAGCAGCAGTCCGGCAATGCAGCCATGGCGGATGTATACAGCCGGCGGCATGCTTCAGCCTCTGCGTGCGATGATCTTGTCCATCCATGGCTGGGCTGCAGTATAGGTTTCGTCCAGTCTGTCATGAGCTTCATGGATCTGCTGCCGGTAGCGGTCACAGTGTCTGGCGTGATCTGCAGCCTGGTCCTTCATGCTGTCTATGGCGGCTTCAACCTGGCTGGCCACAGTGTCCAGCCCCTGTTGCAGCCCTTTTCGCAGCGCCTTGAGACCTGACGATTCGATGTGTGCCGAGGACATGCACAGCCGCGCCAGCAGCCATGGCAGCAGCCAGAGTATGGCGATCAGCAGTGTGCTGTGCAGGGCAAAACGGCTGTCCAGCCAGTCGGCTCCCGTCTGGGTGCTATGCCAGTACTGGGTGACCACTTCGCTGCATACCCATAGCGCCGCCAGACTGGGCAAGACCAGTGACAGCAGAGTGAAACTGCGATGCAGGCCACGGCGTAGCCGGCCACCTGGTGTAGCCAGTGCACGTCTCAACTGGGCTTCGGCATTGCTGCATACGGTTGCGCCCAACTGTTGCATGATGGGCGAAAGCGCAGCGTTCAGGGGCTCGACAGGGATGCCAGCATGATAGAGCGATGCCTGCAGTTGCCTGATGCTGCTGCTGGCGGTGATGTTGGCATAGTCATCCCACAGTGGCGACGATGATGGGGCTTCTGCTGCCAGCGTCTGCAGTCTGCCTTGACAGATGTCTTCCAGACAGGAGGGCAGGCGCCAGGCCAGACCGGACTGAATCGTGTCGGTAACGGCAGGCCAGGATGTCTGCCATGCACGCACCGTAGTTGTTGACTGGGCGGGTACGGCCAGTCGCGCTGCCATGCCATCCAGCCAGGTGAGCCATGCCTGCTGCCGCTCGCGCCTGCGTGCAAGGGCCAGCTGTTCGGGCAGACGGGCCGCCGCCATGGCATCAAGTGTTTCCAGCATGCTGTCAAAATCGTCATCCAGCAGCCGCTCGGTGGCCTGGGTGCGGAAGCAGAGCGGGTGTGCGAAACCCTCCTGATGGATAACACGGATAAAATCGACCCACTGGGCAGGATCTGCCCGATCCCACTGATTGAAACAGAACATCCAGCCGCAATGCGTGGATGCCTGCTGTAACAGGCTCCAGCCCCTATGATCCCGGTAGCGTTCGGGACTGACGACATAGATCACGACGTCCACCGTCTGTAGCCACTGCAGGGTCAGGTTATGGTGATCTGTCTCAATGCTGTCAATATCGGGTGTATCCATCAGCACCAGATGACGCAGGCGGGATTCGTGATGGCGGTTGATGCGCAGGCCTGCCGTCGCCAGCCCTTCGGGAATCTGTGCCAGCAGGGTATCGGTGTGCAGATGGATGACCACATCAGTTGAAGTAGGACGGGTCACGCCAGTGGTGGCAATGGGAGTGCCCGCCATGCGGTTCAGCAGGCTGCTTTTGCCGGTACCTGTGCCGCCAAACAGCGCTACCACGAGCGGTCGCTGTTGTGGTCTGGTGAAGCTGGCTTCCGGTGTTTCCTGCTCCAGCGTCTGCAGCGCCACCACATCCTGTTCACCAAGCCAGCCTTCCTTTTCCAGGGTATGGATCCACGCCCTGAAACCGGGATCATCGTGCAGCTGTTTCATGCTGGGTCCTGCTGGCGTAGTGTTTCAAACCACTGTGTAGTCAGTATATGACCCTGGGTATTGCGCGTTGATGGTGCCAGCCACCCGTAAAGGGGGGTGGTGAGCTGCTGCGCAAGCAGGGTGCTCACCGCCTGTTGCTGGCGCTGCCTGAGCTGGTTGGCGGCGTGATGCATATACTGTCCGAGTACACTTTCGGTCAGATAGCTGGTGATGCCCAGTGATGCCGGAGCCAGGATGAAATCCTGGATACCAATGCCACCGGTATGCAGGGTCAGCGCCAGCGCCGTGGCATCCGTCGCTGCACGTGTGGCACGCAGACTGTTGAGCAGGGCGGGATGCTGCTGCAAACGCGAGAAAAGCTGCCTGGCTGTGGCGTCAATGTCCTTTTGAAAATCGGCATGGTACAGCTGCCCGGCTTTTTCAAAGTCCAGGAGCAGACGTGGCTGTTCATCTTTCAGACGGCGTAGCAGTTTTGCCCATACGGTTTCATCCAGCTGGCCGGGATTTTCAGTCAGTCCCAGCAGAAAATCCTGGGCCAGCTGTTGCAGGAGCCTGTCTTCATGATCCTGCTGGGCAGGTCTGGTGTTGACCCACTGGCTTAGCTGCCTTGCGGGCCAGGTGACCAGCTGGCGCAGCTGGTTCAAGGGCCCACCTATACCCGGAATTTCGAGTAGGCGCAGCATTTCGGCCATGGCACGCTGGAAGCTTGTATTATGCAGGGGATGTTGCAGATAGGCTTTCTCGTAACATTCAAGAAAAAGTCGGGCCTGCTGTTCCAGCTGTTGCTGCCACTGGGTCTGCAAGGTTTCTTCTGCCAGCAGCGGAGCCAGCCAGGCTTCCCAATGGCAATCTCTCAGATGCCTGAATGCCTGGGATGAGGCCATAGCTGAAGGTGTGCCCGTTTCCCGTTGCAGCAGCATACGCAACCGCTCTATACCCGGATCTGCAGCAAGATGCTGCGGCTCATAGGGCAAGGTGATCAATGGGGGTACGCGATCCTGCCTGATCTGGTGCCAGCGTGCGCTGAATGATTCGCGCAGCATGGTTTCATAGCCATCGGGCACTTTATTGATGCAGACCAGGGTGGGAATGCCGAGCGGTTGCAGTAGACGGATGAGATGCCAGACGCTCTGGTCTGCATATTTTTCCTTGCTCAGAACCAGCAGGCAGAGGTCGGCCAGTGCAATGACCTTGAAAAGTGCAGTCCGATAGGCAGAAGCTTCCAGTGAATCAAAATCCGGTGTGTCCCAGACCACAAGATTTTCAGCGCGAAAGGCGGATGGCGTCTCAATAGCGGCAAGTGACCAGCATTCCAGATCCTGATGATCGGCCAGGCTGCTGGCGGGTAATAAACTGGCTGGTGCAAAGTACGGCACAAGAGACTGCCTGATGCTGTCCATGTTCTGCGGCTGGCAGACAAACCCTTGAGCATGGCGGGTGAAACCGGCCAGAGGACTGGGTCTGGCACAGTCAGTCTGTAACAGGGCATTGATCAGGCTGCTTTTGCCGGCCTGAGTGGGGCCAATGACGGCAATATGCTGCGGTGAACGAGGCAGATCGCGGTCTGCTGCCGGTTTTTGCAGCAGAGCCTGCGCCAGCACCAGCGTATGCAGCGGATGTCCGACATCCGCCGGTAGATTGCTGGCGGCTCTGAACGGTCTTGCATGGGTGGCCTCAAGCGCTTTAAGGCCTTCCAGCCAGGTTTGACTTTTCAATGACAGATGCCTCCTTTATAGTATCTTAAACCCAGAAGTCAGCTTTTTACAGCCATGAAGGCACGGAGATCTCTTATGCCCACTTACGATTATCACTGCCAGTCCTGTGAAACCGATTTTACCGCCATGCACAAGATCAGTGACCCTATACCTGAGTGCCCTGCCTGTCATTCATCTGAAATTGCTAAAAAAATCTCGGCGCCTGCCGTCATGGGAGCCAAGGCGGCCGCTCCTTCAGCACCGGCGCCAGCGCACGGCTGTGCCATGGGCGGCTGCGGCTGCAGGCCACACTGATGGTCTACCGCAGGTTCCAGTTTTATGCAGCCTTATGGCTGATGGCGTATGCCGCGGTATCCCATGCCCAGATATTCTACGGCCAGCAGGAAGCCATGGAACTGGCTTTTGGTGCCGGGGCTGAGGTGCAGAGTGAGCCGCTCTATCTGACGCCGGAACAGGTTGCAGAAGTTGAGAAGCTATCGCATAGCAAGCTGGATAGCGAACTGTTCACTTTTTACAGCGCAGAGCGGCAGGGGCGGGTTTATGCCTATGCTGCGATTGATTCCCATACCGTGCGTTCCCAGAGCGAGAGTATTATGGTGGTGTTCAATCCTGCGGGTGCAGTGACACAGGTTGTGCTGCTCGCATTCAACGAGCCGCCCGAGTACCGCATGCCTGATCGCTGGATGGATCTGCTGCCGGGCAAATCCATGCAGCAGCTGGCGCTTGGCCAGGGGGTGGATGCCATTACCGGCGCTACTCTGACTTCAAGGGCAGTGGTCGCCAGCGTGCGCCGGGTCAAGGCGCTGTTCAGGCTTGCCCATCCTGAGCTGGGGGAAGGCTGATGCGGTATTTCGTCAGTGGCGAGCATCAGCGAAAAATGCTGCTGAACGCAGTGGTATTGATGTTTCTTGGGTATACCATCCTGTTCTGGATCAGCAACGGACTGATGTATTTTCACCGTATGGGACTGACGGCAGATTCAGTGACCAGCTACTATCTCGGTTCGGAAGACCTGTTCACCGAACCTAAAAGCTATGGTGCCATGCTGGAAGTGACGCATTTTCACCTGTTTGCCATGGGGATACTGGTGGTGACACTGGCGCATCTGGCGCTTTTCACCCCGCTGTCAGTGCGTCTGAAAGTCATGCTGGTGGTGAGTAGCTACCTGTCAGCCGTTGGTGACGAACTGTCCGGCTGGCTGGTAAGGTTTGTCCATCCCCTGTTCGCCTATGTCAAGATCGCCGCATTCCTGATGCTGGAAACCAGCCTGGCAGCGCTGATCATTGCCGTAAGCGCTGCCCTGCTGCAGGAGCGTCTGAGATCGCGGCAATCTACCAGATCTTGAAGTGCTTTTCCTGGTAGCCCTGTGGCACAGTGAAACGGGCAATATCAAGCGTCTCATGTCGGACGCTTTTCAGGGTCAGGCTCTGCCTGCTTTCTCCCTGTAACTGACGGATGTTTGCCGGGATGCCATCATGTCCCTCAATGCGTATGCCGGGCAGGCCTCCGAGAAACTTCTGTGCCAGTCCGTGCATGCTGCTGTGGAGTTCAGCGGTAAAGTCCAGCAGATCGCGTAGTGCCTTGTAATCAATGGGTTCAAGCCTGAGTGCCTGCTGGCTGGCAAGGCAGATCTGTGCCGCAGTTTTGCCACCTCCCTCAACGACATCATATTCATCGCATTGCCCACCCAGTGCCATAGCGGCCTGACCCTTGCGTTTCAGCTCATAATGTCCGGAGAGATAGCTGTCTGTATCCGAGAAGTCGATGCCACCCAGCATATTGTTCCACTTTTCCTGCTGTTTGGGATCGAGCTGTTTGATCTGCGAGCTCAGCCCCTTGAGTATCGGCTGGGCAATTTCAGCCTGACTGGCCAGCTGTTCCAGACGTTTCTGGTTGATGATCATGTACTGCTTTTTGCGATGATTGATCAGCATGGCCGACTGCTGGGGAGGCAGGTAGAGCAGATCTGACCTGCCCCCCTCGGCAACCCCGGGAATAAGGACAAAACCATGGGCGACCATGACCTGATGGGGCGACTGCTCGTTGTTGATACGGTAGTCGAGGATCACATCCGCATGGGCAGGCATGACGGGCAGGATCATGCATACAGATGTCAGTGCCAGAAAAAATGATTTCATCGTGCTAAGCTTTTCCCAGTGTTCTTCCAGAGCGCATTATACCCTTCAAACCTGTCCCAGCGAGGTTATCTTCGTGTCCCACAGTCACGCGCACCACCACCATCATCACGAACACGATGACCATGAGGTCAAAGGCCCGGGCGATACCCGTATGCTGTTTGCCCTGCTACTTACGGGATGCTTTGTCGTGGGTGAAACCATGGCAGGCTTCTATGCCAACAGCCTTGCGCTACTGAGTGATGCTGCTCACAACATGAGTGATGTATTGGCGCTGGCGCTTAGCTGGTATGCCTTACGGCTGCAGCGCAGGCCGGCGCATGAATCAAGGACTTTTGGTTATCACCGTGCCGGTATTCTGGCTGCCTTTATCAATGCCACCACTCTGGTGGGCATTGCCCTCTGGCTGATTTATGAGGCCTCAGTCAGGTTGTCCAGTCCTCCCGTGGTGGATGGGCAATGGATGTCTGCCGTGGCTGCGCTCGCGCTTGTCCTGAATGCCTCGACGGCCTGGCTGGTCAGTCATGGTGCGCATCATGACCTCAATGTCAGAAGCGCATTCCTGCATCTGCTTGGCGATGTCATGGCTTCTCTGGGGGCCGTGCTGGCTGGACTTGGCATCATCTACACGGGGGCGCTCTGGCTTGATCCGCTGGTCAGTATACTGATGGGCGTGCTGATACTCTGGAATGCGCGTTCCCTGCTGTCTGAAGTGGTGGAAATCCTGCTGGAGGGCAAACCGCGGGATATCGAGATGAGTCATGTGGTGCGTGACATCCTGCAGTTACCGGGCGTCAGGGGGTTGCATCAGGTGCATATCTGGAGCCTGACCCGCGATTTCCGCGCGTTTTCAGCCCATGTCGTGGTGGATGACGTACTGGTGAGTGAGGGTGAAAGTGTCATCACGGCAGTTGAACAATGCCTGAAAAGCCGTTATGGCATCAGGCATGTCACCCTGCAACTGGAAGCCAGACGTTGTGATCCTGACAATCTCTATCACATGCCTGGGTAAGTCATGGTGTGTTATGGTCACGGTGCTGGAGCAGGGGCAGTGCTATCAGCAGGTACTGGATCATTGACCACAGGGTAAGGCCTGCGGAAACCACAAGGGCAAAGATCCCGACGGGTAGAAGCCATTCACGGTCAAGATCCAGCGCCAGCAGGATGGTGGTAATGGCGATAATCTGGAAAGTGGTTTTCCATTTGCCCAGACGGGATACAGCGACCTGTTTGCGTTCACCGATTTCTGCCATCCATTCTCTCAAAGAGGCGATGGTGATTTCTCTGGAAATGATGATGGCGACAGACAAGGCAATGATGGCACTGGGTTCCGCCTGAACGATCAACACCAGACTTACGGCAACAATGAGTTTGTCAGCTACCGGGTCAAGAAAAGCGCCGAAGCGTGTGGTCATACCCAGCTTGCGCGCAAGATAGCCATCCAGCCAGTCAGTAAAACCGGCAAGCGCAAACAGGAATCCGCACCAGGCGCGGGCATGTTCTATCGGCAGGTAAAAAACCACCACAAGCACGGGAATCATGCAGATTCGCAGCAGCGTGAGCCAGTTTGGGAGGTTGAGTTTAATGGTCATCTGCCCTGATCATGAAAAAAGTCGTAAATACGCTGTGCCAGTTGCCGGCTGATGCCTTCTACGCTGGCTAGCGCGTCCACATCTGCACGACTGATTTCCCGAAGGCCACCAAACTGGCGAAGCAGTTGCTGGCGCCTTTTGGGGCCAACACCCGCAAGCTCTTCCAGAGACGAGGCCTGTCTCGCTTTTGCGCGTCTCTGGCGGTGTCCAGTGATGGCAAAACGGTGAGCCTCATCCCTGACCTGCTGAATCAGCAGCAGTGCGGGCGAGTGTGCAGGTAGTATGATAGGGTCTTTGCGGCCAACTGCAAACAACATTTCCAATCCAGGTTTACGGTCAGGGCCTTTGGCTACACCAATGATCTGTATCCCCAGAGCTTCCGGGTCTGCGCCAATGGCTTG
>JBEBBU010000156.1:0-7641 GCA_041158225.1 Pseudomonadota bacterium
ACTTTATCTTCAACGGATGCAATACCTAGCGGCCTTTGTTTACCATCAGCTTTGGGGATGTACACCCGTCTTGACGGCGTAGCACGATAGCACCCCCCGGCTTCGACACGGGGCGACATTAACATGCTGTTTTTTATGTGATAATTTTTTGAAAATTGTCACTACAACATGCCTATCACCTCGTTTTCAATGGGCCGTGGAATATTAACGGACGCAAACAGATCAAGCTGCTGGGCGTCAAGCCGCGAAAGGCCCTGAGCTTTCTTTCCGCCTGTCAGGGTGACGTTGTGATACTGGATTTTGCCCGCCACTTCCAGCGCTCGCTCAGGACTCATGCTGGATTGCTTGTCCTTCAATCGACGCCTCAGAATACGATGCATGATCAGCGCTACAAAACAAATCATGGCATGCGAGCGGATGCGGTCAGGCAAACGATGGCACATCGGTACCCGCGGCACGCGGGGATTTCAGGCAAGAAAAAGGGCCCGGAGAATATCCGAGCCCTTGCATATGGTGGAGGCGGCGGGGATTGAACCCGCGTCCGCAAATCCTCTGCCTTCGGTTCTACATGCTTATCCACGTCATTGGATTTAACCTGGGCCTACCCGACGGGCAGGGGAGACTCCAGGCGATTCCGTAAGGTTTTAGCGATTTGGTCCCGGACAAACCTCTTCACGAGCTTACAATTGGGTTACCCCCAATCCGGCGCCTATAAGCGGGCTCCGAATCAGAGGCTGGTGGCTTTAAGCCGCCAGAGCGTAGTTGTCGTCGTTGGCAACTAATAGTTTGCAGCGGGATTTACGAGGGGCACTGCGCCTCGGCATGCACCTGGGGTTTCGCGATCCACGTCGAAGCCATGTCGCCCCCTGAGTACCCCATGATTGTATGGCATGGCATGCTTAAATCAAGGGGTATGGCACCGAAATATGCAAAAAATCATGCAAAGGGCAGGGCAGATGCCGTCCTGCAGCATCAGGCTTTCTATGGTAGACTCTTGCGTTGCATCTCCAGTTTACACGGCGCATTTCAAGAATGACTGTCCCCCATCTTACGCATCTCAAACAGCTCGAAGCTGAAAGTATCCATATCATCCGCGAGGTCGTCAGCGAGTTTGAGCGTCCGGTCATGCTGTATTCCATCGGCAAGGACTCGGCGGTCATGCTGCATCTCGCCATGAAAGCATTCTATCCCGGAAAGCTGCCCTTCCCGCTGCTGCATGTCGATACGACCTGGAAGTTCAGGGACATGATCGCATTTCGTGATCGCATGTCCAAAGAATACGGCTTCGACCTGCTGGTCCATATCAATCAGGATGGTGTTGCGCAGGGTATTGGTCCTTTCACCCATGGCAGCAAGAAACACACCGATGTCATGAAGACCGAGAGTCTGAAGCAGGCGCTGGACAAGTGGCAGTTTGATGCGGCGTTTGGCGGGGCGCGGCGTGACGAGGAAAAGTCCCGAGCCAAGGAGCGTGTTTACTCTTTCCGTGACCGCAATCACCGCTGGGATCCCAAGAACCAGCGCCCTGAACTGTGGAATATCTATAACGGGCGTATCAACAAGGGTGAAAGTATCCGGGTGTTTCCGCTGTCCAACTGGACAGAACTGGACATCTGGCAGTACATCTATCTGGAAAACATTCCCATTGTGCCCCTGTATTTCGCAGCGGAGCGGCCTGTGGTCAACCGCGATGGTACCCTGATCATGGTCGATGATGACCGTATGCCACTGGCACCTGGTGAAGTTCCGGAAATGAAGCGTATCCGTTTCCGCACACTGGGCTGTTATCCCTTGACCGGAGCCATTGAATCCAGCGCCACGACGCTGCCGGAGATCATCCAGGAAATGCTGCTGACCCGTACATCAGAGCGTCAGGGCAGGGTGATTGATCACGATCAGGCGGGTTCCATGGAGGAAAAGAAAAGAGAGGGGTATTTCTGATGTCGCATGCATCGCCATTGATCGAACAGGATATTGAAGGCTATCTGGCCCAGCACGAAAGCAAGGAACTGTTGCGCTTTCTTACCTGTGGTAACGTGGATGACGGCAAGAGCACGCTGATTGGCCGGCTTCTGCATGACTCCAAGATGATCTATGAAGATCAGCTGTCTGCGGTCAGCCGTGACAGTGTCAAGATGGGAACGACTGGCGGCGATATTGATCTTGCCCTGCTGGTCGACGGGCTTCAGGCGGAGCGTGAGCAGGGCATTACCATTGATGTGGCCTACCGCTATTTCTCGACAGCACGCCGCAAGTTCATCATCGCTGACACCCCAGGCCATGAACAGTACACGCGAAATATGGCTACCGGTGCTTCCACCTGTGACCTTGCCATCATTCTGGTGGATGCCCGTTATGGCGTACAGACCCAGACCCGCCGTCACAGCTTCATTGTGTCGTTGCTGGGTATCCGTCATGTGGTCGTGGCCATCAATAAGATGGACCTGATGGATTACAGCGAGTCCGTGTTCAATGGTATCCAGGCGGATTTTATGGCTTTTGCCGAAAACCTGTCCATTCCTGATGTGCGCTTTATTCCGATGTCAGCCCTCAAGGGCGACAATGTGGTTAATCCCAGTGAGCACATGCCCTGGTATCAGGGACTTCCCCTGCTGGAACTGCTGGATACCATGACGATTGCCCGCGATAGCCACATGGATCAGGCACGCTTCCCGGTGCAGTATGTCAACCGCCCGCATCTGGATTTCAGGGGCTACAGTGGCACCATGGCCTCGGGGATTTTCCGTAAGGGTGATGACATCATGGTGTTGCCTTCGCGCAAGACCAGCCGTATCCGTGCGATTGTCACCCAGGATGGCGAGCTTGATCAGGTCACTGCCATGCAGGCGGTGACACTGACACTGGAAAACGAGATTGATGTCAGCCGTGGTGATTTCCTTGTGCATCAGGGCGATCAGGATCAGCTGCCTCATGTGGAAGACCGCTTCCGCGCTCATGTGGTATGGATGACCGAGGCACCACTGGTGCCTGGGCGTCACTACTACCTGAAGCAGGCGACCCGTACCGTCAACGCGCATGTGGCACTGATCCATCACCGTATTGATGTGAATACGCTGGAGCATCATCAGGCCGAGCGTCTGCAACTCAACGAAATTGCCCTGTGTGAGTTGCAACTCAATGCGCCCATTGTGTTTGATGCCTACAGCCGCTGCAAGCAGACCGGGTCGTTCATCATCATTGATCGCCTGAGCAATGTTACGGTGGGTGCTGGCATGATCGTAGGCCCAGCACAGACCACCATGCAGGGTGCCAGAGTCACCGCAGAGGAGCGTATCGGCCGTTACAGCCATAAGCCTGTCACCCTGTGCCATGCCGGCCAGAACCGTCGTGAGTGGGCGATCGCTCTGGAACGGCGCCTGTTTGATCTGGGGCATGCCTGCGTCTATCTGGAAGGTGATGGCGCATCAGTGGATCTGGTAAGGGGGGCGGCACTGCTTAACCACGCTGGCGTGCTGGTCATGACGGATCTGGATTATCAGACACTGGGTGAAGGTGGCCGGCATGTGGAAATGCCTGCTTCGCTGCTGGAGGTCGATGAACAGATCCAGTGGTTGCTCAAGGAAGGCATCCTCACACATTGATGCCTCAGGGCGGTGCAATCATCTTGCGCCGCCCCTGATACCAGTAATGGGGTGACAGTTCGCGCTGACCAAGGATGCTGAACCCTTGTGTGCCGCTGGATAGCGGCTTGATGAGCACTGCGCCTGTAACCGCTGTATTCAGGGTATGGATGTTTTTCTGCTGGTAGCGCTGTACTACTTCCGGATGGGGGTGATGGAAGTGGTTCAGAAAGCCGCTGGAAAATATCGCCCATTCAGGTTTGACCCTGTCGAGCAGCGATACGGTTGATGATGTTTTGCTGCCGTGGTGCGGGGCTATCAGGATATCGCTGTCAAGCCTCCCGCCTGAAGTGCCCACCATGGCTGTTTCGGCTTTCTTTTCAATATCACCGGTGATCAGCAGGCTGCCCTGAGCGGCTGAAACCCTGAGTACGCAGGAACGGTCATTGCCCTTGGCTTTCGGGTCGTGAGTCTCTGGCCATACAACCCCAAAGGTCACGCCGTCCCAGATCCAGCCCTGATCATGCCGGCAGGGATGACTGTCGGCCATGCCAAGTTTTTCCGGCTCACCAGCCAGCAGTGTGCTCACCGGAAATGTCGCGGCCACGCTGGCAGCCCCGCCTGAGTGGTCATTGTCATGATGGCTGATAATCATCATGTCGATGGCTGTATGGCCCTGATCCCTTATAAAAGGGATGACCACCCTGAGGCCGCTGTCACTGGCCTTGCTCAGGCGTGGGCCTGCATCATAGACCAGCACATGCTGCTGCGTCTGGATTACCATAGCCAATCCCTGCCCCACATCCAGTACCGTGGCATGATACTGCCCATAGTAGGGTCTTGGCGGACACCAGAGCATGGCTGGCAGACAGAGTAGAGGCGTCAGATAACGGCAGGGAAACCCTCGCGGCAACAGCCATAGCAGCACGCCCAGAGTAGCCAGCGCAGTATGGGGCAAGGGCGGTCTGGCATGCAGCCATTGCGCCCATGGCCAGCTGGCCATGATCTGCAGCCCTTGCATCATCCACTCAAGCCCTTGTGCGATCCAGAACAGCCCCCATGCGCCAGCATCCGGCCATGGAAATAGCAGCAATGAACACAGCAGGGCCAGCGGTGTCAGCAGCATGCCAATCACCGGCACTGCCACGAGATTGGCCAGGGGACTGATGATGGAAACCTGACCAAAGTAATAGAGGAGCAGGGGCGCAAGCCCAAGGCTACAGCGCCAGTTGCTCTGCAGCATATCGCGCAGGAGGCTGGATCCTGCGCGGTCGCCAGCAGGCAGAATCAGGCAGACCATGGCACCAAAGGACAGCCAGCAGCCCGGGCTGAGCAGAGCCAGTGGCTGCAACAGACAGACCAGGGCCAGTGTCTGCAGGAGTACACGCGTCATGCTGCACTGGCGCTGCAGCATGACCGCGAACAGCAGGAGGATGCACATGATCAGTGCACGCACAGCCGCCACCGCCCAGTCAGCCAGTGCCGTATAGGCAATGGCTGCCAGACAGGCCAGAAGGCTGGCCGGGATGAAGGGTGGAATATGGCGGTAGCGTCGCAGGCCGGAGACAGGCTGGCTTATTTTCAGTACCAGCAGGGTGATCAGGCCAATATGGGAGCCGGATATGGCAATCAGGTGCGTGGTTCCCGTGATGCGCAGGATATTCCAGTCTTCATCCTGGATACGCTGTGTCGCTCCCAGTACCAGCCCCTGTATCAGGCCAGTGGCCTGACGCTGGCCCAAGGCTGCTTCAATCCTGTCGTTCAGTGACTGACGCACACGCTGCCAGCACCATGACTCCCTGTCCGGATGTTCGACGGCCATGCCGCGGGTGACAACCTGCCCTGTAGCACGGATACCCTGGCCGTAGAACTGCAGTTCCTGATCGTAGCCTCCAGGATTGGCAGCACCATGTGGCGGCTTGAGACGGACTTCAAGCGTCCAGTACTGCCCAGCCCGGATACCTGCTGGTGGGTGATGCCAGGCCAGTTGGACCAGGCTGTCGTGCCTGTCCGAGGCCTGCAGTCTTGTCTGGAAACGGAAGCGCAGGCCATCTTCCAGCAGCGCTGGAATGCTCTGGATCTGTCCTTCGATACGGAGGGGCTGCTGGATCAGTGCTTCGGGGAGAGGATCTGGCAGCAGCCAGATTGCCCGCAGGAAAGACCAGATAAAGCCCAGAAGCAGCCAGCCAGCAGTGCGCCAGTATGGCAGCATGAAAGCAGGAATCATCAGCACTGACAGCACGGTCAGCAGATGGATAGTCGGTAGTGAAGGCATCTGCTGGAACAGCAGATTACCGCTAATCCAGGCCAGCATCTGCAGGTAAGGATGACGGAACAGGAAAGAGCAGGTGGATAGGGGCATTGGGCCACCTCGCTGCCTGGACTATAATGACAGTCTAGTGAAATCCTTTCCCATGACGGTGTAACCCATGTCGATAAAATACCTGCTCAAGTTCATCCCAGACAGGGACAAGATCAGCCAGATCGAAAGTCTCAGGTTTCTGGGAGACAAACTGCACCGTCCCAATCTCTGGCTGTTTAACCAGCGAGCCGTATCCCGTGCCATGGCTGCCGGTATGTGGGCCATGTATACCCCGCCACTACCCTGGCAGATGGTGATTGCGGCGACGCTTGCCGTTTACTTTGATGCCAATCTGCCCATTGCCGTTGCGCTGGTCTGGATTACCAATCCATTCACCTGGATTCCGCTGTACTACCTCGCTTACTGGCTCGGCACTGAGATCATGGGCGTTCCCCATTTCAACTTTTCCGAGTTTTCCAGCGTCTTTTCCCTGGATACGGCCTGGGATCTGGGAGCTCCGCTGCTGGTAGGCTGTTTTGCCCTGATGAATGGCGGCGCGGTGCTAGGCTATTTTCTGACCCGTTATTTATGGCGCAGGAATGTGGCTAACCGCTGGCGCGCGCGCAAATACTGGAGAACGCCCCCCACGCTGGCTGATCTGACCAGCATGACCTGTCGCGAATATCAGGCTTATCTGGATCATGTCGAGGCCATGAAAAAGAAACAGCAGACGCAGCAGGTCTAGCGATGCTACCGCCTGCCCGGCAGGCCTTGCAGGATAGCGCTGACTAGCGCAGGCCCTTCGTAGATAAGGCCGGTGTAAATCTGCACCAGACTGGCACCGGCTGAGAGTTTTTCCATCGCATCTTCAGCGGAAAATATACCTCCGCAGGCTATGATGGGCAGGCGCCCCTGTAGATAGTCGGCCAGTGTCGCTACGGTTGCCGTTGACAGGGGCTTCACCGGGCGTCCACTCAGGCCGCCAGCTTCTCCGGCATGCTGAAGATGCTCAACCCCGACGCGACTCAGCGTGGTATTGGTAGCAATGATGCCGTCGAAACCATGCGTAACCACCTGATCGGCTACAAACTGCAGGGCTGGCCGATCCATATCCGGGGCAATTTTCAGTGCGAGAGGGACGATGCGGCCGGTCTGACTGGCAAGCTCATCCCGCGTATGGGTGATGGTGCGCAGCAGGTTTTCCAGGAGTCCGCCTTCCTGCAAGCCGCGTAGCCCTGGGGTATTGGGTGATGAGATATTGATGGTGATATAGTCGGCATGATCATAAACGGCGTGCATGCCTTTGCGGTAGTCACTGCCGGCGTCAGCTACTGCGGTACTCAGGTTCTTACCCAGATTGATGCCGAGTATGCCTCTGTATTGCTGTCGCTGGCGTGCAGCGACCAGTGCTTCCACACCAAGATTGTTGAAGCCCATGCGGTTGATGATGGCGCCAGCTTCAGGGAGCCTGAACAGCCGCGGTCTGGGGTTGCCTGGCTGGGCCAGCGGCGTGACCGTACCAACCTCCAGAAAGCCGAAGCCAAGCGCTGACAGACCATCCAGACAGGTACCGTTCTTGTCGAGTCCCGCCGCAAGCCCGAGACGGTTGGGAAAATCCAGTCCCATGACCCTGACAGGATCAGAAGGTCCTGTATGGCGCAGCGGATTGAGTGGGCCCAGATGGCTCAGAGCCTGCAGCGAGGCAAGCGTCAGATGATGCACGGTTTCCGGTTCAAGAGTGAAAAGCAGGGGGCGGAT
>JBEBBU010000157.1:0-16711 GCA_041158225.1 Pseudomonadota bacterium
TGTTCAAAGCGGCCTCACAGATTTATCCTGGCTGGTACATGGGTATGAACCATATCAGCCCTGACAGCATGATCCAGACCGGCGTGATCATGCGCCGGGAATGGGGCACAACCTATACCTATACTTACAAAGCCATCAACGGCACTGGCAACGCCTGGGATAACGCCATCACCGGCAGCCATGGCAGGAATAGCCTTTACGGTCTTGACGGTGACGACACCCTCACCGGGCTCGAGGGTAACGACAGGCTACTGGGAGGACTCGGAGATGATGTCATGGAGGGAGGCGATGGGCGCGATACCCTCGAAGGCGGCGCGGGTACCGATCTCCTGAGCGGCGGTGCGGGCAATGATGTATTCGTGTTCAGCGCCCTGACAGACAGCCCGGCGGGTCTGCCGCGCGATACCATCACCGATCTGGCAAAAGGTGACCGCATCAATCTCAGAGGCATTGATGCCAATGAAAGCCTGCGCGGCAATCAGGCCTTCCGCTACATTGCCGATGCCGACTTCAGTGGCCATGCAGGTGAGCTACGTTTTGATGGCAATGCGCACCTGCTGCAGGGCGACGTCAATGGCGATGGCATCCCCGAGGTGGAAATACTCCTCAGCGGCATTGAGGCTATCAGCAGAAGCCAGATCCAGCTATGACATGAGCAGGCTGGATAGATGAACAGAATCTATAGGTGATCAGCGATCATTGCTGATCAGGCATAAAAAAAGCCTGCATCTCTGCAAGCTTTTTATCTGAATCTGGTAGCGGGGGCTGGATTTGAACCAACGACCTTCGGGTTATGAGCCCGACGAGCTACCGAGCTGCTCCACCCCGCGTCAGTCCGTATATAATAGTAGGTTACCTGCTAAATAGCAAGCCATCCGCCCATATTCAGGAGAAAAATCACGCACCATGCCATAGCGCCTGCCACCACATCATCCAGCATGATGCCCAATCCACCATGGACATGGCGGTCACACCAGCCCACGGGTCCAGGCTTGACGATGTCAAACAGACGGAACAGCAGAAATGCCAGTGCAATATGCACCAGATCATGACTGGGCAACGCCGTCATGGCCAGCAGCATACCGACCACCTCATCCCAGACAATAGAGCCCGGATCATCGCTTTGCATGGCCTGCGCCGTACGCTGGCAGGCAGGTATACCGGCAAGGAACAGTACCAGCACCAGTATCAGGTAAGCCATCCAGTGCAGATCCTGTAAACCATACCAGAACAGCACACCCAGCAGGGATCCCACGGTACCCGGCCCCACCGGCGCCAGTCCCGTCCCCAGCCCCAGAGCCACCCAGGCCCATGGCGTTCTCAACAGTGAAAGCTTGTCCTGCAGACGACTCATACACATAACTCCTGAAACTGCTCAGACAAAATGCTGGTAACCGCACACAGGCAAGGCATGAATCTGATCCTTCATGCGGATACGCAGGCCAGGTTCAGCTTCGATACAACCAATGACATGACAGCTCAGTGCATGATCTGCCAGTCTCTGCTCCAGTGCCTGCATCCGTTCTGGCGGCACGGTGAAACATAGCTGGTAGTCATCGCCCGCTGTCAGCGGCATGAACGGATCTTCCGCCATAAGACAATCATCCCGCACGCATCCAGCCAGCGGCAACTGCTCCCATATCAGGGTAGCACCGACCTGACTGGCCTGAAGGATATGTCCGAGATCCTGCGCCAGACCATCCGATACATCAATACAGGCATGCACCAGATCCCGCAGCAGCACACCCATGAGCACCTGTGGCATGGGCTTTTCCAGTGCATCCATGGCAGAGGGCTCGGGTAACAGATCCCCCCGCAGTATCTGCCGCAACGCCAGCCCGGCCAGCCCCACCTGGCCACTGAGACAGACCAGATCCCCTGCTCTGGCAGCATCGCGCCGCATGCCGCTGACACTGACGGGCACTTCGCCCATAGCCTGCACCGTGATAGAAAGTGGCCCACGCGTGGTGTCGCCCCCCACCAGGGAAACCCCATGCAGGCGGGCCAGCGCCATGAATCCTGCCATAAAAGCTGCCAGCCAGTCCTGATCCGGCGCAGGCAGCGTCAGGGCAAGCATGACCCAGCGCGGTGTGGCGCCCATGGCCGCAAGATCACTGAGATTGACCGCCAGCGCCTTGTGTCCCAGGCGCATGGCATCGGTATCCTGAAAAAAATGCACGCCGGCCACCAGCGTATCCATGGTCACGGCCAGCCGGGTGGCAGCGGATGGCTGCAACAGCGCACAGTCATCACCGACCCCCAGCCATACCCCCGATGTTTCCAGGGGTTCAGGCGCATGGCTAAAGTAGCGGCGGATGAGTGAAAACTCATCCACATGCTGTAGGATATCAGGAGCGGCCACGTCCTGACTTCATAGCTATTTCAACCGCCCGATGCTTGCGGGCTACCTTGTCCAGAATACCGTTGATGTAGCGGAAACTCTGTACCGCCCCAAATTCTTTGGCCAGATTGATCGCTTCATTGATAGGCACACGGTACGGCATGTCAGGCCGGTGCATCAGTTCATAACAGCCAAGACGCAGGATGGCACGCTCGACAGGATCGACGTCCTCAATGGCACGATCCAGAAACTCGCCCAGAATCTCATCCAGTTGTGCCACATGATGTACACAGCCATTCAGCAGATCCTTGAAAGTTTTGACGTGTACGTCAGGCACCTGACAATGCTCGGCACGCGTCTCAAGACTGGGATCGTCCTCCAGTTCATCAGGAGCATGCTCCAGCGTACTGGCATGTTTTTCCAGAAGATCCTCCAGAATAGAGCGCTCTTCCTGCGTCATGGCTACGCCAGCACGATGCTGCTGGTAAAGCTGCTTGAGCAGCTTCAGATCGTCGACAAACTGCTGCTCCAGTTCCGGAAGATTATCCTTGCCCAACTGCCACTGGTAGATAGCCTGAACCGCCGCACGCCTGGCCAGCGAGCGATTGAGACTCATGCATCCCCCAGCGCGCGCAGCAGATTGACCATTTCGACTGCAGAAAGTGCTGCCTCGGCGCCCTTGTTACCGGCCTTGGTACCCGCACGCTCGATAGCCTGTTCAATGCTGTCCACTGTCAGGACACCAAAGGCAATGGGCAAGCCTTCGCGCAGCGAAATGCTGCTGATACCCTTGACGCATTCACCGGCAACATAGTCAAAGTGGGGGGTTGAGCCACGAATCACCGCCCCCAGCGCCACTATCGCATCATAGCGGCCTGACGCTGCTACCTTCTGCACCGCCAGTGGCAGTTCATAGGCTCCTGGCACCTTGACGAGATGGATATCATCCCTGTCAGCACCATGGCGCTGCAGAATATCCTGAGCGCCAGAAACCAGATGATCCACAATGAAACTGTTAAAACGCGAGGCTACCAGACAGATGCGTAATCCCGCTGCGCTCATGCTTCCTTCGTAGGTTTTAATCTTCATTCACCTTGGCTCCAACTGTTGATGGGTGACATAATCAGTGACTTCCAGGCCATAACCTGCAAGCCCGTGGTATTTTTTGGGGGTACCGAGAATACGCATTTTCTGCACCCCAAGGTCGGCAAGTATCTGCGCCCCAACCCCCGTGGTACGCCAGTCATCAGCGCCAGATTCAGAAGACTGGGCGATGGCGACCCCATGATCCTGCATCTGGTAGCCGTGAATAAGTTCGACCAGCGACTTGTCATCCTCGCGGTTGCGTATCAGGACCAAGACTCCGCGTCCCTGCCCGGCAATCGCCTGCAGACCGGCACGCAGCGACATGGAAGCATCATCACGCAGTCCTCCCAGCAGGTCACGCAGCAGATTTTTGGCATGCACCCTTACCAGCAGAGGCTCATCACCACGTACCGATCCCATGACCAGCGCCAGATGCAGGCGGCCATCGGTGCGATCCTGATAGGCGTAAAGACGAAACTGTCCATATTCGGTGGGAAAATCACATTCACAGATACGCTCCACTGTCTGCTCATTCTGCAGACGGTAATGGATCAGATCCGAAATCGTCCCCATTTTCAGGCCATGCTCCTCGGCAAATCGCTCCAGATCAGGCCTTCTTGCCATGCTGCCATCATCATTGAGGATTTCCACGATGACAGCCGCTGGCTCCAGCCCCGCCATGCGTGCGAGATCACAGCCTGCCTCGGTATGACCAGCCCGGGTCAGTACCCCGCCCGGCTGTGCCATGAGGGGAAAGACATGACCAGGCTGCACCAGATCATCCGGCCTTGCATGCTGGGCCACGGCACTCTGGATGGTGCAGGCACGGTCGGCAGCAGAAATACCCGTGGTAATCCCCGAAGCGGCTTCAATGGATACGGTAAAATTGGTGGAATGTGGCGTACGGTTATCCCCCACCATCAGCGGCAGACGCAACTGCTGGCAGCGCTCCCTGGTCAGGGTCAGACAGATCAGTCCGCGACCGTAACGTGCCATGAAATTGATGTCTTCGGCGCGCACATGACTGGCCGCCATCAGCAGATCGCCTTCATTCTCGCGATCTTCATCATCCATGATGATGACCATACGTCCCTGACGCAGATCCTCGACAATTTCTTCTATACTGTTCATGCGATCCGTCTAATGCTGATGACCGTCAAGAAAACCGGCGGCAGCCAGTGTTTCCAGACCTATCCTGCTCTGTTGTTCCTGATGCCCTGCCATTCCACCCGTGAGCAGACGCTCGAGATAACGGGCCAGCAGATCCACCTCAATATTGACCAACTGTCCGGGCTCCGTGCTGCCCAGCGTGGTTTCTTCCAGTGTGTGCGGCACAATATTGATATCAAAAACAGCATCCTGCACACCATTCACGGTCAGACTGATGCCATCCACACAGACCGAACCCTTTTCGGCAATGTATTTCCCAAGGTGGGCAGGCACCTCGATGGCAAAACGGACGGATCTGGCATCCTGTTCACGTCGCACCACCCTGCCAACACCATCGACATGACCGCTGACGATATGCCCCCCCATACGGGTAGTCGGCAGCAGGGCCTGCTCAAGATTGACGATGCTACCCTTTTTAAGCTGCCCCAGTGTAGTTCTGGAAAGCGTCTCCCGCGAAACATCCGCCCGAAAACTGGCATCACCCAGTACCACAGCAGTCAGGCAAACGCCATTCACCGCGATACTGTCACCAAGCCTGGCATCGCCCAATGGCAGTTTGCCGGTCGCAATATGGATACGGCAGTCGCCGCCCCGTGTTTCAAGATCGACAATATGACCTTTAGACTGAATAATGCCGGTAAACATCTGGTGGTCTATCTCCGTTGCTGCGTTAAGTGCTGGCTTCGCTGACCGCATGCATGCAGATATCAGGGCCTACCTGACGCACCTCACGCCAGCGCAGCGTATGGCGCCTGCGCATATCCTGCAGCAGCGGCAACCGGAACAGGGGCAGCGCCTCATCGCCCAGAATATGGGGCGCCATGTAGAAAAGCCATTCATTGACCAGACCTGACTGCAGCAACGCGCCATTCAATGCCGCTCCCGCCTCACACCAGATCTCGTTACAACCCCGTTCGGCCAGCAGTTTCATGACGGCCAGCAGATCTGGACGACCATGGCTGTCTGCCGCCACCTGCACCACCTCGGCGCCGCGATCAGAAAGCGCCGACTTCCTGTCAGCATGATCAGTTACGGTCACTACCAACACACTGCCAGTTGCTGCCAGCATGGCAGCAGTCGCAGGCATGCGCAACTGGCTGTCGAGAATGACCCGCAACGGCTGCGGCTGAGTATAGTCAGGTATCCGCACTGTCAGCAGGGGATCATCAGCCAGCACCGTCCCTATGCCCGTCAGTATCGCCTGGCTTCTGGCACGCCAGCGCTGCACATCCGCCCGGGACTGTTCACTGGTAATCCATTGACTGTAACCGTCAGCTAGCGCAGTCCTGCCATCCAGACTCATGGCCAGCTTGCTGCGCAGATAAGGAAGCCCGGTACGCATACGGCGCAGAAAACCTGGATTCAGTGCCTCAGACTCCGCAGCCAGCATGCCGGTGGTAACCCTGACACCTGCTTCTGCCAGACGCCTGCAACCCTGACCTGATACTGCCGGATTGGGATCGGTCATGGCGACCACTACCTCACTGATACCTGCGGCGACCAGTGCATCGGCACAGGGAGGCGTACGCCCGAAATGGCTACAGGGCTCAAGCGTCACGTAGGCCGTGGCACCACGTGCCCTTGATCCTGCCATAGCCAGTGCGTGCACTTCGGCGTGTGCTTCACCAGCGCGCTCATGCCAGCCCTCGCCGACCACACACCCTTCGTCGCTGACGATGACACAACCCACCATGGGATTGGGGGCACAGGACCACATCCCTTTTCTGGCAAGTTCCAGCGCACGCACCATATAGCGCATGTCAGGCATACGCATCAGGATGTGGAACCATTATCCGTGATGCCTCGTGAGCCATCCCCAGATTCAGCCCCTCCGACCGCGAGGTGATCAATAGCCTCACGAAACTGCTGGATGTCCTCAAACCGCCGGTAGACCGAAGCAAAGCGTATGTAAGCCACATGATCAAGGCTACGCAGTTCCTTCATGATGCACTCGCCGACAACCCGGGAAGATACTTCCCTGTCACCCGATGCCAGCAAGGCTTTCCGGATACGTGCAATGGCAGCTTCGATGCTTTCGCTCTCGACCGGACACTTCTCGAGTGCCCGCAACATGCCAGCACGCAGCTTGTCTTCCCTGAAAGTCTCACGCCGGCCATCTGCCTTGATGATACGTGGCATTGCAAGTTCTGCCACTTCATGCGTAGTGAAGCGCTCATGACAGGCGACGCATTCACGGCGACGCCTGACCTGATCGCCTTCCTGGGACAGGCGTGAATCTACAACACGGGTATCCTGTTCACCACAGTAGGGACAGCGCATGGCATGTAGACTTCAGTCAGCATAGACCGGAAACTGATGACAGATGCGCGCGACCTTTTCGCGCACCGCTGCAATCACAGTCTCATCTTCAGGCTGATCCATGACATCCGCCAGCCAGTCAGCCAGCTGGGTGCATTCGTTCACACCAAAACCACGCGTGGTGACTGCCGGCGTACCAATACGGATACCACTGGTGACAAATGGCGACTGAGGATCATTCGGTACCGCATTCTTGTTGACGGTGATATGCGCCCGACCCAGTGCGGCTTCAATAGCCTTGCCCGTCAGCCCCTTGGCAATCAGGTCAATCAGCAGCAGATGATTGTCCGTTCCGCCGGATACGATCTGATAGCCCCTGTCGACCAGACGACCTGCCATGGCTCTGGCATTATTGATCACCTGCTGCTGGTACTGTCTGAACTCTGGCTGCATGGCTTCACGCAGCGCCACCGCCTTGGCAGCAATGACATGCATGAGCGGCCCCCCCTGAATACCCGGAAACACCATAGAATTCAGTTTCTTTTCAATTTCGGGGTTCTCTCTGGCAAGAATCAGGCCGCCACGAGGACCACGCAGAGTCTTATGGGTAGTCGTTGTGGTCACATCAGCGATACCCACCGGACTGGGGTAGAGACCGGCGGCTATGAGACCCGCAGGATGGGCCATATCCACCAGCAGGTAGGCCCCAACCTCGTCAGCAATATCACGAAAACGCTGCCAGTCCACCACTCGCGAATAGGCTGAAAAACCCGCCACGATCATGCGAGGTTTGTGCTCAAGTGCCATGGCGTGCGCGGCATCATAATCAATCAGTCCGGTAGAGGTATCCAGACCATACTGGAAGGACTTGTAGATCTTGCCGGAAAAGTTCACATGGGCACCGTGCGTCAGATGACCACCATGGGCAAGGCTCATGCCCATGATGACATCGCCCGGCTGCAGGAGCGCCATATACACGGCAGCATTGGCCTGAGACCCCGAATGGGGCTGGACATTGGCATAAGCGGCACCGAATAGTGCCTTTGCGCGTTCAATGGCCAGTGACTCCACCACATCCACATGCTCGCAACCGCCATAGTAGCGCTTACCTGGGTAACCTTCCGCATATTTATTGGTCAGTACTGATCCCTGAGCCTTGAGTATGCGCGGACTGGCATAGTTTTCGGATGCAATCAGTTCAATATGGTCTTCCTGACGCACTTCCTCCTGCTGTATGGCTTGCATCAATTCATCATCAAACCCGGCGATTTCCATACCCTTGCTGAACATAAATAGGCCCTGTCAGTATTTTTAACGAAGTTCTGTTAAGCTTATTGTAACCCAAAATCATTGGTATTTAGGCTTGTTAATGAAAACCTCAGGATACGGATTACTGGCTTGTCTTCCCATGCTGGCCTCACTCCTCCAGGCTTGCGGCACACCTCCTGCGCCACCGCAGGCCCCTCCACCCAAAATAGGTACCGCCAAGGCATTGCAGGGTGATGTTGCCATCTGGAAAGAATGGGTAGGTGCCCTGGATGGCATGGTGAACGCCCAGATACGTGCTCAGGTCACCGGCTATCTGATCAAGCGCAACTACCAGGAAGGTGACAAGGTCAAAAAGGGGCAGATGCTGTATGAGATTGATCCCCGGACCTTCAAGGCAGCTGTTGAACAGGCGCGCGCCACTCTGGCCCAGCATCAGGCCATTCTGACTGCCGCAGAACTTGATCTGGCGCGCATCCAGAAACTGCTGCCGGAAAAAGCCGTCAGCGTCAGGGATCGCGACAACGCCATCGGCCGTGAAGCCTCTGCTGCTGCCGAAGTCATGGCTGCCAAGGCAGCACTCGACAAGGCTGAACTTGACCTGGCCTTTACCCGTATAGCATCCCCGATAGAAGGTATCGCCGGCATATCCCAGGCACAACTGGGGGATCTGGTAGGCCCCAACAGCAGCAGTTCGGTACTGACCACCGTATCGCAGATTGATCCAATCCGGGCCTATGTCCCCCTCAACGAGCAGGAATATATCGCCCTCTCACGCAGAAACATCAGCGAGATCAAAAATCCGAATGAGGGTAACAGCAATCTGCCGGAACTGCCCATCCATCTGGTACTGGCCGATGGCTCTACCTACCCGGAACGGGGGAAGTTCTTCTTCACCGACCGCCAGATTGACCAGCATACAGGCACCATTCAGGTGGGGCTGCTCTTTCCCAACCCTGATGGCCTGCTCAGGCCCGGCCAGTTTGCACGGCTCAAAGCGCCTATCCATCAGGCGCATCAGGCCATACTGGTGCCCCAGCGTGCCATGCAGCAGATGCAGAATGTCTATCAGGTTGCCGTCGTCAAGCCTGATCATACGATTGATGTCCGCGCTGTGATACCGGGCGATACCATCGGCCGGCACTGGGTCATCATCAAGGAAGGCGTTCAGCCCGGTGAAGAGATTGTGGTTGAAGGCCTGCAGAAAGTTCGCCCAGGCATGAAGGTCGAACCAGGCCCCGTGATCATTGAGGCGCCCGAGTTTGCGGAAAAACCTGCCGGGCCGAGAGGCTGACCATTATGAGCCGGTTTTTCGTCAATCGCCCCATCGTCGCCATTGTCATTTCCATCCTGATGGTGATCATCGGTCTCGTGACCGCCATGCGTCTGCCCATTGCCCAGTTCCCGGCCATTGTGCCGCCCGAAATCACCGTTAACGCTACCTATACCGGTGCTGATGCCCAAACGGTTGAAGTTGCCGTAGCCACCCCGCTCGAACAGCAGATGAGCGGCGTGGATCGCATGAACTACATGTATTCACTCAACGCCAACGACGGCAGTACCAAACTGACCGTGGATTTTGGCGTGGATACCGACCCGAATACCGACCTGATTCTCACCCAGCTCAGGGAATCCCAGGCGCAGGCGCAGTTGCCGATCGAAGTGCAGTCCACAGGTGTTATCGTCCAGAAATCCACATCATCACCGCTGATGGTGCTGACGGTGGCCTCACCCAAAGGCACATATGACGAAACCTTCCTGGCCAACTATGCCTATATCAATATCAATGACCGCCTGCTGCGTGTGCCCGGCATCTCCAACATCACCGTATTTGGCGCAGGCCAGTATGCGATGCGCGTCTGGGTCAAACCCGACACATTGGCCAAACTGGGCATCACTGTCACCGACATCATTTCTGCGCTGAAAACCCAGAATAAGGTCAATCCTTCCGGGCAGATCGGTGCGCCTCCCATTCCAGCAGGCCAGGAGTTCACTTATACCGTGACAGCTCCAGGACGCCTGACCTCAGAAGCTGACTTCAACAGTGTCGTCATCCGTGCCAATCCGGATGGTTCGCTGGTACGTATCCGCGATGTCGGGCGGGTGGAAATGGGCGCTCAGGTCTACAGCACCCGTGGCCGCATGAACGGCATGCCTGCAGCGGCACTGGCGCTGTACCAGCTACCCGGCTCCAATGCGCTGGATGCCGCAGAAGGCGTCCGCAAGACCATGGACGAAATCGCCAAAAGCTTTCCGCCTGATCTGGAATACGCTGTCGCCATGGATACCACCCTGGCGGTGACCGAGGGCATGAAGGAAATCATGGAGACGCTATACGAAGCATTGCTGCTGGTAGTCTTCGTGGTATTCCTGTTCCTTCAGGGCTGGCGTGCCACCCTGATCCCGGCCATTGCCGTTCCGGTATCCCTGATTGGTACTTTCGCCTTCTTTCCCGCCGTGGATTTTTCGGTCAATACCCTGACCATGTTTGGCCTGGTACTGGCCATCGGTCTGGTCGTGGACGATGCCATCGTGGTGGTTGAAGCGGTCGAACACCACATTGAGCATGGCCTCTCGCCCAAGCAGGCTACCCTCAAAGCCATGGAGGAAGTCACCGGCCCGGTGATCGCCACCTCCCTGGCGCTGATCGCCGTTTTTGTGCCTACCGTATTCATCCCGGGTATCACCGGCCTGCTCTACCAGCAGTTCGCCCTGACCATCAGTATCTCCGTAGCCATCTCAACCTTTAACGCGCTTTCACTGAGTCCGGCACTCGCGGCACTGATGCTCAGACCCAAAACCGAAAGCCACGGTCTTATGGGGCGCTTCTTTGCGGGCTTCAATCACTATTTTGGCATCACGACTCAGGGATATGTGAATACCTCAGGGGTACTGATCCGCAAGTCTGCGCTGGCCATCGGTTTTCTGGTAGCCATTGTGGCGATGGTAGGCGTCCTCGGCAAAAGTGTACCCGCAGGCTTCCTGCCGGATGAAGACAACGGCTATATGTATCTCAACATCCAGTTGCCGGAAGCCGCCTCCATGGAGCGCAGCTATGCGGTCTGTGAAAAGATTGACGAGATCCTCAAGGAAACGCCCGGCATCAAATATTACACGGCGCTGACCGGTTTCAGCCTGCTCAGTAGTGTCAAGCTCAGTTATAGCGCGTTTTACTTCATCTCACTGGAAGAATGGGCCAAGCGCAAAAAACCGGAAGAAAAGTACGAAGCCATCCAGACTTATCTCAATCATAAACTTGCAGGTATTGCCGAAGCACGGGCATTTGCATTCTCGCCCCCCCCGATTCCAGGCATAGGCACGGCAGCGGGCGTGACCTTCATCCTCGAAGATCGTGCCGGTCATGATTTTGCCTATCTTGCCCAGAATACCCAGGCCTTTATGGAAGCACTGAGAAAACGTCCTGAGTTCAGAATGGTCACCACCACCCTGATTCCAACGGTACCGCAACTTCATATCGACGTAGACAGGGACAAGGTACTCAAGCAGGGTGTTGATCTCAAGGCGGTCTATGACACGCTCCAGACCTTCATGGGCGGCTATTTCGTCAATTACTTCAACCGCTTTGGCAGACAGTGGCAGATGTACGTCCAGGCAGATGGCGACTACCGCACCAACGCCGATAATGTCGGACTGTTCTTTGTGAGGGATGGCGCAGGTAATCCCGTGCCGCTGTCAAGTCTGGTCAAGGTGGAAAAGACAGCAGGCCCTGAGTTTTCCATGCGCTATAACCTGTACCGCTCGGCCCAGATCAACGCCATGATGGCGCCAGGTTACAGTTCAGGACAGGCCATGGCAGCCATGGAAGAAGTGTTTCACGATACCATGCCGAGTGATATGGGCTATGACTATCTGGGTATGTCTTTCCAGGAAAAGATGGCTCAGCAGGGGGTATCACCCAGCGTGATCTTTGCCCTCTCCTTCCTGTTTGTATTCCTGATCCTCGCTGCCCAGTATGAAAGCTGGTCTCTGCCATTCAGTGTACTGCTCAGTACACCGATTGCGGTATTCGGCGCCTTTCTGGCTGTCTGGATCCGTGGACAGGAAAACAATATCTATGCCCAGATCGGTCTGGTCATGCTGATTGGACTTGCCGCCAAGAATGCCATCCTGATCGTCGAGTTTGCCCGCATGGAATATGAAAAAGGCAAATCCCTCAGGGACGCGGCGCTTGAAGCTGCGCGCCTGCGCCTGCGTCCACTGCTGATGACGGCTTTTGCCTTTATCCTTGGTAGCGTGCCGCTGGCCATCTCGGAAGGTGCTGGCGGACATTCGCGCCAGATTATGGGCACCGTCGTCATCGGGGGTATGCTGGCAGCTACATTGCTGGCCATTTTCATCATCCCGGTACTGTTCACCCTGATCGGCAGATTCACACCCAGACGATCAGAATCTGCAGAAGGTGGGGAACCACCCGCAGCCCCCGAACACCACGCGCAGCAGACGGGGCAGCCATGATGAAACTACGAAGTGCAGCAGGCGCACTCGCCATCACTCTGCTCTGTAGCGGCTGCTGGAAAGTGGGCCCTGACTACGAGAAGGCGCCGGTACCGCTGTCTGATCACTGGCGCTTCCAGGAAAAGGATGCTGAAGATACCGCCAACCTTTCCTGGTGGGAACTGTTCAATGATCCGATGCTGACCCGCCTGATTGAAAGCGGCATCAGAAGCAATCTCGACATGCAGATTGCTACTGCCAATGTCGAGACCTATATGGGCAAATACGGCACGGCACGCGGCAGACTGTTTCCCATCGTCTATGGCGATGGCAACTATCACTGGGGACGCAAAAGTGACAGTGAGCTTGGCCTTACCAAGGTACTCTTTCCTGATTACCCTAACGAGGAGCGTTCCGCACGTCTGGAATCCTTCCTCTGGTGGGAGCTGGATGTCTGGGGCATGCTGCGCCGCATCAAGGAAGCGAGTTATGCTGAATACGAAGCCAACGTAGCCGCACAGAAAGCTACTATCCTGTTTGTCGTCAGCGAGATTGCACGCAACTATGTCAAGCTGAGAACCTATGACAAGGAACTGGATATCACCAAAGGTATCATTGGCACCCTTGAAGACCAGTTACGCATCGCCAAGGCCAGGCTGGACATCGGCCACACCTCCATGCTGGAGTATCAGCAGGTCGAATCGGAATACCACCGCCGTCTGGCACTGATCCCCAAGGTAGAATCCGAAATTGCAGTCACTGAACATGCCATCAAGCTGCTGCTGGGCCAGATGCCAAGTACCGTCATCCGTGGCAAAACCCTGGATGAACTGACCATGCCCCCTGTCCCCAAAGGCCTGCCATCTGATCTGCTGGAGCGACGTCCCGACATCATTGAGGCAGAACAGCAGCTGATTGCCGCAACCGCCGGCATAGGCGTTGCGCGCGGTGAGTATTTCCCGCGTGTCACGATCTTTTCTGATGTGGGCTCAGTCGCCAGCGATATGGAAACATTTGCCACGCCCGGTGCCAACTTCTATGGCATCACCCAGCGTGTATTCGGGCCCATCATCAATTTTGGCCGTATTGCCGGCAAGGTACAGACGGCAGAAGCCACTGAACGCGCAGCCTTCGCCTCCTACCAGAAAACCATTCTCGCCGCCTACAAGCAGTTTGAGGATGCACTCATTGTCCGTCGCAAAACAGGTGAGGAACGCGCCGAACAGTCCAAGCGTGTCGATGCGGTTGCGGAATATTACCGCCTGGCCAGTCTGCGCTATGATGAGGGCTATACCGATTTCATCACAGTACTGGATTCCCTGCGGCAGCTCTACGATGCCCGTTATGACCTGGCAGCGGTACAGGGTCTACAGATGCAGGCTTCCATTGACCTGTATCTTGCCATGGGCGGTGGCTGGCTCGAATCCACGTTACAATCGGGCTACATCGTCAAACCCAAGGATGCACAGATACTTCCCTGATGACTTTTCAGGGAAAAGTGCTTATAATGGCGAACTTCGGGGAGAGGTGTCCGAGTGGTTTAAGGAGCACGCCTGGAAAGTGTGTGTACGTTAATCGCGTACCGAGGGTTCGAATCCCTCTCTCTCCGCCAGTTCATATGCTTTTGAGGGTGCTTGCTACCCCGCTCCCCATACGTTCGCATTACATCAATATACAAAGCATCCGCATTGCACTCAGGCAATGCTGTGCCTGAGGCATAAACTGCCGTAACATCCCAAATGCCACGACTGTGAATCAGTAGTCAAAACAGGAAGACACTCTGTTGTAATCTGTCCCCATGAAATACCATGGAGTTTGCACCCATGATCGGTGTAAGTGATGAGGACTACGTCCGCATAGTCGACTGGATGGTGAAGGTGATGGACACTTTCAGCATTGATCATCGGACAGAAGCACCCGCCTATGATAACCATAGCACCTATGACTACGCCTTCTATGGCATCACACAGGCTGCCCGGGAATACTGGGCGCCAAGGCTGGGTTATATGCCCACGGATGAATCTTTATTCCGCGCTTTTTTTGAAGCCGAGAAAAGCAGACTGGTTCGTGAGCAGAAGCAGCATCAGAGCGGACTGATCACAAGACTGATCAACGCTTTGAGACCAGCAAGCAAAAAATACTGAAGCAAAAGCATGGAATCCACATGTCTTTTTCCCAATGGTTACCGTGCACTTGTGATTGGATCATCCGGCACTATCGGCCAAGCGCTTCATGACTTCTACCTGCGTGACCCTGCCTGTCAGTCGGTCAGCACGCTGTCCAGAGATCTCAATCCGGGGTTCGATCTGGAAAATCCCTCTGCATTCCCCGATATTGTCAGCCAACTGGCAGCTGACGGTCCTTTCGATCTCATTATTGATGCCACTGGGGTGCTGATCATTGATGACCAACTGCCCGAGAAAGCGCTCAAGTACCTTCAGGCACAGCAACTTGACAGATATTTCAGGATCAATGCCACTGGCCCCATCCTCCTGCTCAAGGCACTGGAGCCCCATATGGCGGCCTCAACCGCCTGCTATGCCAAGCTCTCGGCCAGAGTTGGCAGTATTGAAGACAATCAACTTGGCGGCTGGTATGGGTACCGTGCCTCCAAAGCCGCACTCAACATGATGCTGCAAACTGCCGCCATAGAACTGCAACGCAACCGCGCCGGTATGCGGGTCGTGGCGCTGCATCCCGGGACCGTAAAATCACCGCTTTCAGCACCTTTTACCCGTTCAGGCCACAACGTACTGGACGCGGCAGCATCGGTCAGAGGCATGATGCAGGCGCTTTGGGGACTACCTGCTGGACGTGGGGCGGTTTTTGTGGATTATCAGGGAAAACAGATTGCATGGTAGACGCACAGCATCGCAGCAGGCCTTTAGTGAATCAGGGCGGAACCAGGCTACTTGCCATCGACCACCTGCGCGGCATGATCATGATCCTCATGGCACTGGATCATACCCGTGATTATTTCAGCAACGCTCATTTCAATCCTCTGGATCTCGATCTGACCAGTAACGCTCTTTTTTTTACCCGCTGGATCACGCATTTTTGTGCACCTCTGTTTATCTTCCTTTCCGGGGTAAGCACAGCATTGTCCCTTGCAAAAAACCAGGACATCAGAACACAGGCAAAACTTCTGTTTATCAGAGGCTTATGGCTGATCATCCTGGAATTGACCTGGGTACGCGTTCTCGGCTGGGATTTCGGTTTCAGTCAGTCCTCCATCGAAGCTGGTGTCATCTGGGCCATAGGCTGGAGCATGATCACCCTGTCCGGCCTGATGGTTCTGCCAAAGTCATGGATTCTTCTTGTCAGTCTTGCCCTGATCATTGGACACAATGCGCTTGATGGCATCCAGCCCAGCCAGTTTGGCACAATGGCCTGGATGTGGCAGGTACTTCACACCGGCGGATCCATAGCTCTTTGGGGAAGTCAGACCTTCCATCCTTACTATCCCCTGATCCCATGGATCGGTGTCATGAGTCTTGGCTATGTCATGGGGCCAGTGTTTCAACAGGCAACTGCCTCAAGGCAGAAAACGCTGACAGGACTTGGCATTGTCTTGAGCCTTGCTTTTATCATGCTTCGCTGGCAACAGGGTTACGGTGACAGCCATGCATGGGTCAACCATGGATCATGGACAAGGCAGTTGCTTGCATTGCTTGACTGCAGCAAATATCCACCGTCGCTGCATTATCTCCTGATGACACTGGGGCCCGGCTTCATCATCCTCGCTTTGCTTGAACGCTTCATGCGGGAGAGGCAGCCGTTGATAGCCACATTGGGGGAAGTGCCACTGATATTCTATCTGCTTCATCTCCCGCTGATTCATGGTCTTGCCGTGGTTTGGGATCTTGCTGTCTATGGCACCGCCATCTGGCAGTTTGAGTGGCCTTTCAATGCTGACCATCTGCAGCCTCCCCCAGATCACGGTATTCCCTTGCCCGGTGTTTATCTGGTCACACTGTGCGTGGTCGCCATACTTTACCCGGTCTGCCGACGCTATGGTCAAATCAGAAAACAGGGACGTTATCCTCTTCTGAGGTACCTCTGATGACGGTGATTCAGGTGGAATCCCTGGTCAAGGATTTCGGCATGGTCAAGGCCGTCGATGGCATCACATTT
>JBEBBU010000158.1:0-4866 GCA_041158225.1 Pseudomonadota bacterium
GACAACGACAGGAGCTCCTCCACCAATCTGTACGTGCCCCACTTTTACACCAACGGTATTGCGACGATTCAACATGAGCGGTTTCCACAAACATTCGAACAGGATCACATTCTACCATTGCGGCTCTGGCTTGCCACGGTTTCCGGGTTACAGTCAGTAAATGCTGCGATACAATGCAGGCTTGCCGTTATGAATACAGAGGAGTCATGGCTATGGAATTTGCTACAAAAATTTTTGCGGTCGTTGGTATCCCCCTCCTTTATCTGCTGATAGGCATGATCAAGCCACGCTGGGCGTTGCTGGGGTTTCGCAGTGAGAGTCGCCTGCTGGTGTCCTCCATTGCCCTCATCCTGTTCATGGGGTCGGTGACGGCTTATTCAAAAATGTACCTCACGCCCAAGGATCCACTGGACGAACAGCGCCGTCACCGTGAGGAAACCAGCGACTTCAAGCTTGATCGCATGTGATTTCCTGAACAGGCTGTTCGACATTCCTGTCTGCGCGCATTATGATTGTCAGGTTTGAGAAATGAATTAGAGGCCACCATCATGGAAGCATCGTTGTCAGAACTGCTCTTTGCGGGCGTCAGGCTGATGTTTATCGGTATGACCATTGTCTTTCTTTTTCTGGCGCTTCTGGTCTGGGTCATCGGTATGTCAGCGCGTCTGATGAACCGGTATTCACCCGAAGAGCCTGAATCCATGACAGCTGCTCTGGGTGCCAGAGACAGTGGTGGCGAGGACGAAAATATTGTGGCTGTCATTACCGCTGCCATTCATCGTCATCTTGGCAAATAAGATAATCAGGAATTACAGTAGGAGTTAAGCAGATGTCTAAGCCCTTGGGTATAACCGAGGTTGTACTTCGTGATGCTCATCAGTCCTTGCTGGCTACCCGCCTTCGCATTGAGGACATGCTGCCCATCTGCAGCAAGCTTGACAGGGTTGGTTACTGGTCGCTGGAATGTTGGGGTGGTGCCACATTTGATGCATGCATACGCTATCTGGGAGAGGATCCCTGGGACAGGTTGCGTCAACTCAAACAGGCACTGCCCAATACGCCGTTGCAGATGCTGTTACGTGGCCAGAACCTGCTGGGTTACCGCCATTATGCGGATGATGTGGTGGATAGGTTTGTTGAAAGGGCGGCAGAAACCGGCATTGATGTCTTCAGGATTTTTGACGCCCTGAATGACACCCGTAACTTTGAAAGGGCTGTCAAGGCTACCCTGGCAACTGGCAAACATGCTCAGGGTGCCATTTCCTACACGGTCTCGCCAGTGCATACCCAGGCCATGTGGCTGGATCTTGCACGCAGGCTGGAAGGTATGGGATGTCATTCCATCTGCATCAAGGATATGGCTGGTCTCCTGAAGCCTTATGTTGCGGCTGAACTGGTGGCCGGGCTCAAGTCGGCCGTCAGTGTACCTGTTCATCTGCACTGCCATGCCACGACAGGACTCAGTACGGCGACCCTCCTGAAGGCTGTTGAGGCTGGTGCTGACAATGTGGATACTGCCATTTCTTCCATGAGCATGACCTATGGTCATTCGGCTACCGAAGCACTGACTTCCATTTATGAAGGTCAGGACAGGGATACGGGGCTTAATATCACCCTTCTTGAGGAGATTGCCGCCTATTTTCGTGATGTTCGCCGCAAGTATGCGAAATTCGAAGGTAGCTTGCGTGGTATTGACAGCCGTATTCTTGTGGCTCAGGTGCCTGGTGGTATGCTGACCAACATGGAAAGCCAGTTGAAAGAGCAGGGGGCACTTGACCGCTTCGACGAGGTCATGCTGGAAATCCCGCGGGTTCGTGAGGATCTTGGCCTGCTTCCGCTGGTGACGCCAACTTCCCAGATTGTCGGTACCCAGGCAGTGATCAATGTGCTGTCGGGCGAGCGCTACAAAACGATTACCAAGGAAACAGCCGGGGTACTGCGTGGTGAATATGGTGCGACGCCTGCCCAGGTCAGCGCCAGTCTGCAGACGCGTGTACTGCAGGGAAGTGATCCCATAACCTGTCGGCCTGCCGATCTTCTCGACGCCGAAATGGTGAGACTTACTGAGGAGTTACGTGCACTTGCCAGCGAGTCGGGGGTCGCACTGGGCGAACATGAGGTGGATGATGTCCTGACTTATGCGCTTTTTGCCCAGCAGGGCTGGCGTTTTATCCAGAATAGAGGCAATCCTTCTGCATTTGAGCCACGGCCTGAGGATGAGGTGGTAACCCAGGATGCATCCACACCTGTAGCGGGCAAGGCATCAGAACCCAAAAGCTATCTGGTGCACGTCAATGGCCGTGGTTATCAGGTTGAAGTGGCTGAAGGTGGAGAGATTGGCGCCATTCGCAATCTGGCTCCCCAGTCACAGCCGGCATCTGCAGCACCTCCTGCACCAACGGGAGCAGTCAATGAAATCATCAAGGCGCCCATGGGCGGGCACATCCTGCGCATATTGGTACGGGAAGGTCAGGAAATCAGCGCAGGTCAGGTGGTTGTCGTGATGGAGGCCATGAAAATGGAAACTGAGGTACGAGCGCGCAATGCCGGTACTGTCAGCAGCATTGCAGTCAAGCCGAGCGATACCGTGACCATGAACGATATTCTGCTGACTACCGTCTGAGGATACGCTGATGAACGGTTTTGTTGAACTGTGGCGCAGCACTGGTCTGTCCAACTTTGAGGCTGGACAGGTCGTCATGATGCTGGTGGGTTTTCTGCTGATCTATCTGGCAATACGCAAGGGATTTGAACCGCTTCTGCTGCTCCCTATCGGGTTTGGTGCCGTGCTCAGCAACATCCCTGTGGCGGGTATTGCTGAAGAAGGAGGGCTGCTGAGCTATCTTTACTTCGGTATCAAGTCAGGCATGTTCCCGTTGCTGATTTTCATGGGCGTCGGCGCCATGACTGACTTCGGTCCCATGCTCGCCAACCCGAAAACCCTGCTTCTGGGTGCTGCTGCCCAGTTTGGCATTTTTGGCACTCTGTTTGGTGCCCTTGCGCTCAATCTGGTGCCGGGGCTTGATTTCAGTTTCAGGGATGCTGCTGCCATTGCGATCATCGGAGGTGCAGATGGCCCTACGGCTATTTACGTAGCTTCCAGGCTCGCTCCCGACCTGCTCGGTGCGATTGCCGTAGCCGCCTATTCTTATATGGCGCTGGTGCCACTGATCCAGCCGCCCATCATGCGTGCCTTGACGACGCCAGAAGAGCGGCTTATCGAAATGAGCCAGCTTCGCGTCGTGTCACGTCAGGAAAAAGTATTTTTCCCCATGGTCCTGCTGGTGCTTACAGCGCTGCTGCTGCCATCGGCAGCACCACTGATCGGTATGTTCTGTCTGGGCAATCTGATGCGGGAGTGTGGTGTTGTCGAGCGTCTCAGCAAAACATCGCAGAATGAACTGATCAATATCGTGACCATATTCCTTGGATTGTCCGTGGGTTCCAAAATGAGTTCACACGCTTTTCTGAGACCTGAGACACTGGGTATTCTTCTGCTGGGGGCAGTGGCCTTCGCATGTGGTACCGCAGCAGGTGTACTGATGGCCAAGGCTATGAACCGTTTCAGTGAGAACAAGGTCAATCCACTGATTGGTGCCGCTGGAGTTTCTGCCGTGCCCATGTCGGCGCGGGTGGCCAATAAAGTTGGCCAGGAAAGCAATCCACACAACTTCCTGCTGATGCATGCCATGGGGCCCAATGTGGCCGGTGTGATTGGCTCGGCGGTTGCTGCTGGTGTACTGCTGGCGCTGGTGCAGTAATGAGATTCCTGTTTCGCATCCTGTTACTGCTTTCTGGTCTTTCCGGTACAGCGCAGGCTGCTGCCGAGCCTGGTCAGGACGGATTCATCATCCTTTCCTATCATGAAGTCAAGCCTGAAGTGACGCGCGATGTGATTCTTGGCCTGATGGCCGTGAGCACAGCCAATCTTGAGGCACACTTCAACTGGCTGAAAGATAATGGCTATCATGTCATCAGTCTTGATGATGTACTCAAGGCCAGGGACAGGAAACAGTCACTGCCAGACAAGTCGGTAATGCTGACGTTTGACGATGGTTATCGTGATTTTTATGATAACGCCTATCCGTTGCTGAAAAAGTTTAATTACCCCGCTGTTCTCGCGCTGGTAGGGTCATGGATGTCACTGAAACCAGGTGATGAGGTGCCGCTGGGGGGGGACAGGGCCCTGAAAAGGGAGGCGCTGCTGACCTGGGATCAGGTGCGTGAAATGAGCCGTTCCGGACTTGTGGAGATTGCTTCACACAGTCACGATCTGCACCATGGCATTCTCGGCAATCCTCAGGGTAACCAGCAGCCTGCTGCCGTAACCCGCCTGTATGATGCTGCCAGCCAGCATTACGAGGATGATCGTACTTATGCCAGAAGGCTGGATCAGGAACTGAAACTGAGTACTGATTTCATCCAGAAAGAAACCGGTAAACGGCCACGTGTTATGGTCTGGCCTTATGGTGAATATAATGCCCAAGGCATCGCGTTGGCCAGAAAGCACGGCATGACCATGACCATGGGGCTGCGTGAAGGGCGTAATGATTTTAGTGATCTGCCTGCCATGAAGCGTATGCTGGTCACGGATAATCCGAAAATTCCTGAATTTGCCAGCATTGTCACCACATTGCGCAAGGACAAACCCATCAGGGTTGCTCATGTTGATATTGATTATCTTTATGACCCTGATCCCAGACAGATAGAGCGCAATCTTGATGTCCTTCTGGAACGTATTGACCAGATGGAAGTGAGTGCTGTATTCCTTCAGGCCTATGCAGATCCTGATGGGGACGGTAACGCTGACAGTCTCTATTTTCCCAATCGCTACCTGCCAGTAAGAGCCGATCTTTTCAACCGCGT
>JBEBBU010000159.1:0-5445 GCA_041158225.1 Pseudomonadota bacterium
ACCCGTCACGCAGCAGCGCTGGGTCTGACGCGCCTTGCCATCCGGGGGCTGGATGACGGCCGTCAACCACTGGTGGATGCAGCGACAGGCGTCATGGTGGTATGCAACGGCGAAATTGACAATCATAAAGCATTGCGGCGCGACCTCGCTGCAGAGGGCATTGAGGTCATCCAGCAAACGGATATTGCTGTCATTCTGCCACTTTATCTGCGCTTCGGCGCCGACTTTGTCGCAAGGCTTAGCGGCGCCTTCGCCATTGCCATCTGGGATCCGCGCCAGCCAGCGCTGCTGCTGTACCGCGACAGAACTGGCGAACGCCCGCTATTCTACGGCAGGGACAAGCAGGAGCAGATCTGGTTTGCCTCTGAACTGGGCGCCCTGCAGTCTGCCCTGAACCTTGGCATGCCCGGGGATGCCCGGGCTCTGGCTGACTATCTGCGCTGCGGTTATTTTGCAGCGCCCGCCACGCCTTATCAGGGCATCTGCAAACTGGCTCCCGGTGAGCAGATACAGCTGGATGCGCATGGTGACCAGAAAAAACTTTACTGGCAGTGGCAGCATCGCCATGCCGGACAGCATACCCCGCCAGCCATTGACGCGTTTGATGCCATATTCCGCCATGCCGTGCGCAGCCAGAGCGAAGTGGATGTTGATTTCGGCCTGTTCCTCAGCGGCGGCCTGGATTCGTCACTGATTGCAGCCGTGCTCAGGGATGTCTATCCTGACAAGCTGCTGAACGCCTATACCATCCGTTTTGGCGATGCCTCTTTTGATGAGGGCGCCTATGCACTGACCGTTGCCGAACAGCTGGGGGTGCCCTGTCATGAAGTATGGATCACACCGGAACACTTCCCGCAACTGCTGCCTGAAATCATCCACAGCTGCCGCGAACCATTGGCTGATCCGGCATGGGTACCCAGTGCTGCTCTGGCCAGGCGCGCAGCCCAGGATATCCGGGTGGCGCTGGTGGGAGAAGGTGCCGATGAAGTCTTTGCAGGCTATCCTACCTATTTTGGGGCGGCACTGGCCAGCCGCTATGACCAGTTGCCAGCAGTACTGCGCGGCATGCTGCGCCATCTGGTGGAACGCTGGCCTGTCAGTGACCGGAAAGTCAGTCTGTCATTCCTGCTGAAACGCTTTGTGCAGGGTGAGGGCATGACGCCTCTGGCCAGGCATCGTTTATGGACAGCCTCCATCGCCCCCGGAGTACTGGAGCAGCTTGGCCTTGCGCCTGAAGCTGCCGCTTTCCGGCACGATGGCCTTTATTTACCGGAAGATAGCGCCGATCCACTGGATCTGCTGCAGTCTTTTGATCTGCGTTATCTGCTGGGAGAAAGCCTGCTGACCAAGGCAGACCGGGCCAGCATGCAGTCAGGGCTGGAACTCAGGGCACCATTCCTCGATCAGGATGTGCTGGAGTTTGCCCGGGAACTGTCTCCGCGGCAACGCATCAGGGGCATTACCACCAAGGTATTCCTCAAGGAATACGCCCTGAAATATCTGCCATCCAGCATCGTACACCGCAAGAAACGCGGTTTATCCGTCCCGTTGGGCAGCTGGCTCAGAGACGAACTGTATGACTGGGCCTATGGGCTGCTGAGTGAAGAGGGCCTTCAGGCATTGGGCCTGCACCGTGCTTCCATGCTGGCATTGCTGGAGAAGCACCGCAGACGTGAGGAGGATCATGCCCGCGCTGTCTGGACCCTGATGGTGCTTGCCACCTGGATGCGCACTCACGGGCGGCCCGACTGATGTCCGCCTTCCAGTCGGTGGCGCTGGTCGGCAAACCCGATGCCAGCCGTATTGAAGCCATCCTTCCCCTGATTGCGGGATTTTTCATGGAACAGGGCCTCGGTGTCTGGATAGAGCAGGGCTGCCAGCAGTATGCCGGTCAGTTGCCTGTGCCTTATTCAGTATTCTCTCTTCAGGATAACAGTGGCCCACCCTGTGATCTGGCCGTAGTGATTGGTGGCGATGGTACCCTTTTACATGCCGCCCGTAGCCTGCATGGCAGAGGTATGCCCTTTATCGGCGTCAATCTTGGCCGACTGGGTTTTCTGGTGGATGTATCACCGGAATCCATGCTGGAAGTCATCGGAAAAATGCTGGCCGGACATTTTCGCCGGGAATACCGCTATCCGCTTTACAGCCAGGTCATACGCGACAGCCAGCCACGCTTTGCGTCACTGGCCATCAACGAAGCCGTCATTCACAGCTGGAACTCAACCAGCATGATTGAAATAGAAACCAGCATTGACGGCGTCTATCTGAATACCCAGCGTTCGGACGGTCTTATTGTATCCACGCCGACAGGCTCGACAGCCTATGCCCTGTCAGCAGGTGGACCACTACTGCATCCATCGCTCAATGCCATCGTCCTTGCACCTGTCAATCCGCACACTCTTTCCAATCGCCCTATCGTACTTTCTGGCGACAGCCGCGTGGATATCCGCTTCAAGCCGAGCCGTCAGTTCAGGGCGCAACTTGCCTGTGACAATGTGTCTTTTCCAGGCATCGGACTTGATGATCTTATCACCATCAGGAAAGCTGATGATCCACTGTGCCTTTTGCACCCGGATGACTATGATTTCTTTGAGATACTGCGCCTCAAACTGAACTGGAGCAGTGGATACCGGAGTAACTAGCATGCTGACCCGTATCACCATCCGCGACCTTGCCATCGTAGCCCATCTTGATCTGGATCTGGCTGCAGGTTTCTCCTCGCTGACCGGCGAGACAGGAGCCGGTAAATCCATACTGCTTAATGCTCTCGGCCTGGCGCTGGGAGAAAAGGCCGATGCCGGCTATATCAGGACAGGTGCCAGCAAGGCGGAAGTCTGTATCGAATTTGATCTCACCTCCGTACCTGCAGCCCTGCACTGGCTGGACGAACACGACCTTCTGGATCCAGAGCATGCTACCAGCTGTATCATCCGGCGCGTAGTCATGGCAGAAGGACGCTCACGCGCCTATATCAACAGTACCGTGGTCACACTCCCGCTACTGCAGGGTCTGGGACAGCTGCTGGTGCAGATTCACGGGCAGCATGCCCATCTGCAACTGTTGCAGGCCCAGGAACAGAGACGGTTGCTGGATGAAAATCTTGGGCTTGCACCACAACTTGCAACCCTGGCCCATATCTGGAAAGACTGGCAGCAGACAGAACAGGATTTTCAGGCGCTCTCACAACAGCAGGCAACAGCACATGCCCGCTCCCAGTTTCTGGCTTACCAGATTGAGGAACTGGAAGCCGCAGAAGTCAGGGAACAATCTTATGAAGCACTGGCCCAGGAGCATCTGCGACTGGCCAACGCCAGCCGTATCCTTGACACGGGCCGGCAGCAGATGAACCTGCTGTACGATCATGACAGCCACTCCATCAACGCCATGCTGAATCAGTCGCTGGCAGCCATCCGTGATATGGCAGATTTTGATCCCCATCTGGGTGAAAGTGCCACACTGCTGGAAGAATGTGCCATCCAGCTGAAGGAAGCCTATCTGCGCCTCAGGGATTGCGTGGAACAGATCGAACCCGATCCTGCAAGACTGGTGTGGCTGGATGAAAAGCTGGCACAACAGCATCATCTGGCGAGAAAACACCAGTGTCACCCGGAGATGCTGGCCGCAACACTGGATCAGTTGCAGTCTGAAGCTGGCAGTCTCACGGCCATGGACAGCCAGCTGGAACAGCTGGCGCAATCACGCCAGGAACTTGCTGCAAAGTACCACCATCTGGCGGCCATGATTTCGGGTGTACGGTCACAAGGTGCAGCAGATCTTGCACAGAAAATTACCACGCTGATCCGTGAACTTGGCATGGATCAGGGCCAGTTTGCCATTCAGGTCAGCCAGGCTGACCCACCGCAGTGTACCAGTCATGGCTGGGATCAGATCGAGTTTCAGGTGACGGCCAATAAGGGCGTTCCTGCACGCAGCCTGCAGCGTGTTGCCTCAGGTGGCGAGCTTTCCCGCATCAGCCTGGCCATTCAGGTGGCGGCCACCGACAGCATGAAGGTCCCTACACTGATCTATGACGAGGTCGATACCGGTATTGGTGGCCGCGTAGCCGCCATGGTAGGCCAGAAGCTGAGGACGCTGGGTGAAAAAGGTTACCAGATCCTATGTATTACCCACCTGGCCCAGGTAGCCAGCATGGCACATCAGCACTATCTGGTAGAAAAACGCCACGATGGCAGCCTGACTGAGTCAGGTGTGTATCTGCTGGATGAGCGTGCACGGATAGAAGAAACCGCGCGCATGATAGGTGGCGTCCATATGACCGAACAGACGCTGGCTCATGCCCGCGAGATGCTGCAGATTCCCCTGACTACAACGAGCTGATTCCATCATGTCCGACATGAAACTGTTACCCGAATGGCACCACCAGTCCGCGGTGCTCATCGCATGGCCACATCAGGATGGCGATTTCAAACCCTGGCTGGAAGCGGTGGAAAGCAATTATGCTGGCATAGCCAAAGCCATCCTGCAGCATCAATCCCTGATCATTGCCTGCCATGATGCCCAGCATGAAGCCCATATCCGTGCTCAGCTTGCCGTGGATGCAGACCATACCCTGAAGTTTGTGCATGTGCCCTATGATGATATCTGGGTACGTGATACGGCCCCACTCACGCTGGGTAATGGTCAGGAGCTTGTACTTCTCGATTTCCGTTTCAATGCCTGGGGTGGCAAATACGACTGTAGCCGGGACCAGCGACTGGCGGCGGCCGTGCATGCTTCAGGCGTACTTGGCACATCGCCACTGCAGCCGGTCGACTTTGTACTGGAGGGCGGCAGTATCGAAACCGATGGTCATGGCACCCTGCTCACGACCTCATTCTGTCTGCTGAATCCCAACCGCAATCCGGAACATGACAAGGCATCCATTGAAAACATGCTCCGGAAAAATCTGGGTATTGAGCGTGTCCTCTGGGTTGAACATGGCAAGGCAGAAGGTGACGACACGGACGCCCATATCGACACGCTGGCCAGATTCTGTGACGCGCACACGCTGACCTATACCGCCTGTCATGACCACACTGACAGCCAGTATGATGCCCTGAAAGCCATGGAAGCGCAGCTTGCCACCTTTGTTGACAGGAATGGCGCACCCTACCGGCTGCTTCCCCTGCCCATCCCTGCACCGATCATGGGAGATGATGGCAGTCGCCTGCCCGCGACTTATGCCAATTTCCTGATTATCAACGGCGCTGTGCTGGTGCCGATTTATGGAGATACCGAAGCCGATGCTTTTGCCATCCGCCAGCTTGAGCAGGCGTTTCCCGATCACCGCATGATACCGGTACCCTGTGAAGCACTAATACGCCAGTTTGGCAGCCTGCACTGCATGACCATGCAGTTTCCCGATCTCCAGAGGTCATAACATGCATAGCAAATCACATCGCAACATCCAGTTTGCCCTGGTACAGCAACCCTGTGGTGGCA
>JBEBBU010000160.1:0-14839 GCA_041158225.1 Pseudomonadota bacterium
ATACCAGCTGCCATTCGGGCCTCGGTGCAGAAGTGCCGTGCGCATACGTTCCAGTGGCGCCTCTGCGGACGCCAGAGCCTGTCCATCCAGGCGGGCAACACCAAAAAGACCACACATATCACATGCCTCGTAAGGGAAGTTCCAGTAGCCAGGAACCATCCACCAGTGGCGTCAGTTTTCCCTGCTCCGCCGCCTGCAGTACCTGCATGGAGGCCAGCGCAGAAGCACCAGCCATGATGTAAACCGGCCTCGGCTGCTGTTTCAGCCATGCGGCGAAAGCCTCTGGTCTGATAAAGCTGTCGGGCCAGTCCTGATGACCTTTAAGATAGTAGGGAATGTAATTGCTGGTGAACTCACCACCTTCACTGGTGACAACATGCAGCGTCCGCTGCAGGTAAAACGCCATGCCGTTGGGGAAGCATTGTACGCAGACCAGGGTTGTATTGTCAGGTACCAGCGTCGCCACCTGACTGGCCAGTGTCTTGCCGGTTTTATGCCGGGCATGGACTTCAAACAGAGGAAAATTGATGGTCAGGATCAGCAGAGGCACCAGCATGAACGCCATGAAATGTACGCGCGGGCGCTTTTTCACCAGACTCATCAGGGAAAAAGCTGCGAGACCTACCCAGGACAGGGTCAGATGAGGCAATAGAGGTTTCAGATCATGCACCACCTCGGCGCGCAGATAAGCCCCAAGCCATTCGGGATGGGCCATCACAAGAAAGCAGGCAATGGCAAGCGTGGTGCTGAGGAAGCCAAAGGCCAGTGTGCCCTGTCTGACCATACGCAGGGCAGTGTTCTGGCCTTCCTGCCAGGATTTTTCAAATACCCGGGCTATCAGGATGCCCAGTGCAACGACTGCGGTCAGGATATAGCCCGGCAGTTTGGACTGGGAGAGGGAAAAAAATACGATGACAGCGATACACCAGACGATCAGCAGGCGGTCGGGCGCTGCCAGAAAACGGCGCTGCCGGATGGCATGCAGGGCTGCCTGGGGCAACAGCAGGCACAGGGGAAAGCATCCGGTAAGAATGATCAGGCCGTAATAGTAGAAAGGGGCGGTACGATGAAATTCCTTGGTGGTAAACCGGGCAACGGATTCCTTCATGATGCCGTAGTATGGGAAATCCGGACAGGCCATGGACAGTCCCACGAACCAGGGTAGCACCAGTGCCAGAAATACCAGCCAGTGTTTCCAGTGAAACATTCTTCCCATATAGCCACGGGGGGGGCCCTGCCAGAGGTTGAAGAGTACCAGCACCAGTGTCGGGAGAATGAATCCAACCGGGCCCTTGACCAGCGTGGCGACACCACTGCCGGCGGCAGTCAGGAGGTACCAGCGTTTTTCCTGCTGCATTTCTGCCAGATAACCGCTGAATATGGCGGCACAGACAAAGAATGCCAGTGTCATGTCAAAGATGACGATACGCGAGAACGCCATGAACAGTGGCATGGCTGCCACAGTAGCTACCGCTGTTGCGGCGAGTGTTCTGGAATAGACGCGGCGGCAGAACGCATAGACCAGACCCAGAAGGCCAAATGCGAACAGGGCGGAACTGAAGCGTGCCGCAAACTCGCTCACCCCCAGCAGGTCATAACCCAGCGCTACCGTCCTGAAGTAGAAGGCCGGTTTATCCAGATAAGGCGCACCATTGTAGAGTGGCACCAGCCACTGTCCCGTCTGGTACATTTCCCTTGCTACCTCGGCGTTGCGTCCTTCATCGGGCGCCATGAGAGGCAGTGTACCCAGCTGGTAGAAGACGGCGGTGAGTGCCAGAAGAAAACAGAAAAAGTGCCAGGCAGTCGAGCTGTCAGGCAGGAAGCTGCGGTTATCTGTAGTCATGCTGAAGCAACTCCGTTGATCATGTTTTACCTGTCCCTGACATTTCAGCCCGGATCAAGCAGGTCGGTGCTTTTGATGTGCATCATTTTTGCTCTCAGCCACTGGGCGAGGAAGTACACCAGCAGTGCGGCCAGGGCATAATAGGAAACCGTGCGCAGATCGGTCTGCAGCATGCCCGCACCCATCAGGCAGGCTGCCAGTCCCTGAGGCAGAAAGCCGATGAAAGTGCCCAGCAGGAAGTTGGTATGACTGACAGGCGACAGGCCAAGAAAGAGGTCATTGGTCAGGCCATTGATGGGCAGCTGACGTATCAGCAGTACAGCCAGCAGGCCACGCTTCAGCAGCGGCTCTGACCAGCTTCTCAGCCGCGAGTTTTCCCTTGCTGCAAAGCGGCTCCCGAAGTGCCTGAAAAAAAGAAAGGTCAGGTAGGCGCCCAGTACCGTACCAATCTGGGTGATGACAATGGCATAAATCCAGCCAAACAGGCTGCCAGCCAGAAGACACAGCAGCAGTCTTGGCATGCCCAGTGCCACCAGTAAGGCGGTGCCTGCCGTAAAGATGTAAGGTGCAGCTCCCCCCGTGAGGGCGAGCATATCCCTGACCTGATCCGTCTGTTTCAGCCAGTCCTGTAGTGGAGAGAAATACAGTGCAAGCACCATCGCCAGCAGCAGTAAACCTGCCAGTACGGCCTTGAACCTTGAGGTCTTTGCGGAAAGGGGGGGCGAACTGTTGCGTTCGGATGATCTCACTATGGACTCTGGACAGTACACGCAATGCCTGATTCTAACAGATCAATCATGGCTTAAACAGGCCATGATCTGGTGAGTGATTTCCAGAGCTTCCCGTGTCTTGATCACCAGGACCCTGATGCTGGCATCGTCAGCTGCAATATCAGATACATCGTGCGTAGTATCCACCAGATTGGCGTTGCCATCCAGGTGGATACCAAGACAGGCCAGTCCCCGGCAGACAAGCGCTCTGGCCATGGCCGAATGTTCACCAATACCTCCAGTGAACACCAGGGCATCCAGCCCACCGAGTGCCACAAAATAGGCGCCAACATATTTCTGTATGCGGTAGGCCCAGATATCCAGCGCCAGACTGGCATCGGCATCACCCTCGGCCGTGCGGGTCTCCAGCGTACGCATGTCCGCTGTGCCAGCCAGTCCTTTCAGGCCGGATTCATGGAGCAGGGTATGTGCCAGTGCTTCCACGCTGTTGCCGGTGCGTCCTGCCATCCACGGCAGGATACCTGGATCAAGATCACCACTGCGCGTACCCATGACCAGACCCTCAGAGGGGGTGAAACCCATGGAAGTATCGATTGAGCAGCCATTGCGTATGGCACAGGCGCTGGCGCCGCTCCCCAGATGCAGTGTCACAATCCTGCTGTCATCTGCAGGCAGATCCAGCCAGGTCTGCGCCATCCGTCCGGCATAGGCATGGGAACTGCCGTGAAAACCATAACGCCGGACATGATGTTCAGGATACCAGCTCTCAGGCAATGCGTAGCGGTAGGCGCGGGGTGGCAGTGTGTGATGAAAGGCCGTATCGAAGACTGCAAACTGGGGTATGCAGGGTAGCAGGTCGAGGCAGATCCGCATCCCCGCCAGTGCGGGAGCATGATGCAGGGGGGCGAGATCTGTCAGGGTTTCCAGTTCTGCCAGACTGTCATGATCCAGCCGCAAGGGACGACTATGGATATGGCCTCCATGCACAAAGCGGTGCCCTATCGCCATGAGATTGGCAGTGTTCAGGTGGGGGCAGGCTGCCAGCTCTTCCAGGATGGACGGGAACAGGGCGGCGATATCCTCCGGAGCACATTCGCACTGGCCGGCATAAAGTGCCGGCGCTGCATCATGACCGCCTGCCATCCATTCATACTTGATGGAGGAGCTGCCGCAGTTGATCACCAGTATCTGGCCCGGAGGCATGAGTGTTTCAGGCATCCCTGGATTCGTATTCGGATTTTCGGAGATCAAACAGTTCCCTGACGGTGTCAATCCTGCTGCGACAGGCCTTATAAGCGGCGGTTGCTTCATCAATCAGCGGTATCAGGGCATCGATATCAGGCTCCTGCTGCTGCCTTAGTATCTCAGCAATCTGTTTCAGTCGTGTGTAATGCTGGCTGAAGCTTAGTGATTCAGGTTCACTCATGGGATGGTTTCCTTGATGCTTAACGGGATGATGCCATCATGCAATTCGATGGACAGCTGGTCATGGCGACGCACTTCGGTCACACTGCTGATGATCTGTCCCTGCGGATTGCGGATCATGGCATAACCTCTTTTGAGGACGGGGGCAGGCCCAAGGCCAAGTATGCTTTCTCCCAGCGCCCTTATTTCAGACTGGCTCTGCTGCAGCAGATGCCCGGCACGTTCAAACACCAGCAATTGCAGCATGTCAATCTGGCGCTCGCCACTGGCAAGATGGTCTGACATGGTCTGTGTCAGTGACTGCAACTGCATATCCATCAGCATGCTGGCGGATTGCAGCTGGTTTTCTGCACTCTGCAGCAGCCCGCCCATCAGGTGTTCCGTGCGTTCATCCATACGCCGGATACTCATGCCGGCGTATTCCTGTATCTGCTGGTGGCAGGCATTGAGCGCCTGCAGGGCTGACTGCCACTGGTACTGGCCTTTCTGCATGATATAGAGCATGTCTTTCTGCGCTTCCCTGACATTGTTCAGGATGATATGGCTGATATGGCCAATCACCTTGGAGGGCGTGTCAAAACGCATGCGGGCCACCTCGTCAAGAATGGTCTGATCCCTTTCATGTCCGATGCCGGTCAGTACTGGCAGAGGCGCAAGACACAGTGCCTTTGCCAGTTCGAGGTCATTGAGCCAGTGCAGATCAACGCCGGCGCCACCGCCGCGAATAATGCACACGCAGTCGTAGGGGGTTTTGCCGTGGTCTTCCAGCACACTGGCGAGGGCGTCAAGGATTTCGGCAGGCGCTTCCTTGCCCTGGAAGCGGCAGGCATAGTAGGCAAAGGCGCAGATGCCTGCACTATCCAGCGGATCTGCTGACTGGCGAAAATCTCCAAGTCCTGCCGCGGCAGCCGGACTGATGACGGCGACCCTGCAGAACTCCAGCGGCAGGGTAAGGTTCCGGTTCAGATGCAGGATGCCGGCCTGTTTCAGTGTTTCACGGATCATGGCAAGCCGGGCGGCCATATCCCCAAGGGTATAGGCTGGATCAATGTCACTGATGTGCAGGGAGAAACCGAAGGCTGGTGAAAATTCGGGGCGTAGCAACAGTTGCAGTTTCATGCCAGCCTCAATCTCCCCGCCGGCGACCTTTATGAACTGCTGCTGGATACGCTGGATATCCTGTTTCCAGATCCACGCGGAGGCCTTGGCAGTCTGCCGCCCCTGTGCGTCATATTCCACCAGTCCGAGCTGCAGATGTCCGCCAACGGTCATACGTATTTCTGCCAGCTCACCTCTGACCCAGTAAGTGGCTGGCAGGTGCTGCTGTATCAGACGCTGGATCTGCAGCAGGAACTGTTCCAGCTGCAGCGGCTGGTTGGTACTGCGACTGGGTGTTGCTGATGTTTCGGATACAGGCTGGGATGGCACATCCGCATCAGGCCACTGCCCGAAAAGATCCCGTGACATGCTTTCGGGTATGTACCAGAGTTTCCGGCTTCCATCCCAGCGTGCGCCAAGGCGTTTGGCTTCCTCCTTCTCGCTGAAGGGCACCCTGAGATAGATTTTCATGCGCCGGCAGGTTTGCGCGCAGTGGAAACCTTCTGCACAATCATGGCGCCAATCATGTCGCCTTCAACATTGATCATGGTCCTGAAGGCATCCATGAAGCGGTCGATCGGCAGAAGGATGGCCAGTGCTTCCACAGGCAGCCCAACCGCCTGCAGTACCATCACCATGGTGACCATGCCGGCACTGGGTATGCCAGGAGCACCTACGGAAGAAAGCATGGCCATGAAGCAGATGACGGCCTGCTGCGGGAGGTCAAGATCAAGGCCCGCGAGATTGGCGACAAACAGTGCGGCACCAGCCTCATAGATAGCGGTGCCATCCATATTGACGGTGGCGCCCAGTGGAGGCACGAACCCCGCGATTTTACGGCTGACTCCAAACTCTTCACGCACCGTCTTGAGGGTAAGGGGCAGGGTGGCAGAGCTTGAACAGGTGGCAAAGGCTGTTACAAGCGGGTGGCGCGCCTTGTACAGGAAAGTCCAGGGCGTCATGCCGGTAAACAGGAACAGTGCCAGTGGCAGTATGACAAAACCATGCAGGGCCAGTGTTCCCAGAATGACCAGCACAAAACGCAGCAGTGTCAGAAAGAAGGCAGCATCCTGCGTGGCGATCAGTCGGGTCAGCAGTGCCAGTACGCCGAAAGGCGCCAGTTCCATGATCCAGCCTACCAGCAGCATCATGGCCTCCAGCATCTGTTTCATGCCACGTACCAGTACACGAACCTTGCGGTCCAGTCTGGCCAGGGCAGCGCCAAACAGCAGGCCGAATACCAGTGTCGCAAGAATGTCGCTTTCTGCCATGGCATGAAACGGATTGACCAGTACCTGTGATACCAGCTTTTCCAGAAGAGCGGAAGGTGGCAGTACATGAGGAGCCGCCTGCATGGTGGGCAGTTGCTGGAACTGGCTGATGGTCATGCCCTTGCCTGGCTCAAAGAGATTGACGGCTGTCAGCCCGAGGATGCTGGCGACCAGCGGCGTGGCAAGAAAAAAGGCCAGCGTTGCTGTCCATACGCTGCGTGCAGAACGATGCCCGCCGAGAGTGGCCATGCCGGTGCTGATGGAAAGCAGTACAACGGGGATCAGTACCATCTTCAGCAGATTGATGAAGATGCTGCTGGCGACATCACAGGCGTGTAGCACGATATCATGGTAGCCATGCACCGGGTCTGCCTGGTGCAGCCACAGACCCAGTCCAATACCGGCGCCAGCCCCCAGCCAGATGCGGGTGTTCAGGCTGACCATTCAACTAGGCCGAAGTAGGCCGTTGCGAGTACCACCAGTCCGAAAGCGATGCGATACCAGGCAAATGCCACGAAAGTATGCGTAGCCACAAAGCGGATCAGTACGCGGATCGCCAGAAAAGCGCTGATGAATGCAGCAGCAAAGCCGATACCAAAGGTCTGCAGGTCATCGGCCTGCAACTGTCCGCCGTGTTTGTAAAGATCGTAGGCGGTGGCGGCAAACAGGGTCGGGATGGCCAGAAAAAAGGAAAACTCGGTGGCGGCAGGTCGTGTCAGACCCGACAGCAGTCCGCCGATGATGGTAGCTCCGGCACGCGAGGTACCCGGTATCAGTGCCAGTGTCTGAAAACAGCCAAGTATCAGAGCGGTTTTCCAGTTCAGTTCGTCAACACTGCTGATGCTGGGCCGGGTCCGCCGGCGTTCTACCCACAGTATGATCAGTCCCCCCACGATAAAGGTGGTTGCAACTACCAGGGGTGTGAAGAGATAGGTCTTGACCAGTTTGCCGAGCAGCAGTCCCATGATGCCAGTGGGGATGAAGGCTACGATCAGGTTGATCAGGAAAGTCTGGGCCTTGCCAGGTTTGAGACAGCCAGCAAAAGTATCCATGATGCGCCTGCGGTATTCGATGCAGACGGCAACAATGGCACCCGACTGGATGCAGACCTCAAACAGTTTGCCCTTGTCATCGTTGAAACCCAGCAGCTGTCCTGCAAGGATCAGATGGCCGGTACTCGAAATGGGCAGAAACTCAGTGATGCCTTCAATGATCCCTAGAATCAGGGCGTTGATCCATTCATGCATGGTGCCTGTCTCCCCCAGTACTGAAATTGCGTCGCAGCACGGCATAAACCAGAGGCAACAGTGACACGATGATGATGCCAATGACGACCAGACTGAAGTTGTCCCTTACCAGTGGCAGATTCCCGAAAAAATGACCCGCTACCACCAGCAGGCAGACCCATAGCAGGCCGCCTGCAATATTGAAAGACAGGAAGGTGGGGTAATGCATACGCCCGGTACCGGCAAGAAATGGCGCAAAAGTACGTATCAGGGGAATAAAGCGTGCAATGATGATGGTCATCGTCCCGTAGTGACGGAAGTAATCCTCGGTCCTGGCGATCTGTTGCCTTGACACCCAGCGCATACGTGCGGGATCCTCCAGCCAGTGCCCAAGGTGGCGGCCTACGCTGTAGTTCAGTGTATCGCCAAGAATGGCAGCAGCGATGAGCAGGGGCAGCAGTACTTCAAGTTGCAGGCCGCCTGTCATGCCGGTGATCGCGCCCGCAGCAAAAAGCAGGGAGTCTCCTGGCAGGAAGGGCAGCACCACCAGTCCGGTTTCCGCGAATATGATGAGAAACAGTACGCCATAGGTGTAGTAACCGTACTGGCTGACCATCTCGGGGAGATGTTTGTTCAGATGCATGACAAGATCGAATGCCTGCATGAGCAGATTCATAGGGATTGACTCTCGGCAGATGTGTCTGGTTAAAGTGTGATATTATATCATAATATCGGCTATTTCCCGCTGCTTACATTATGTCAGGCTTTAACCTGAATCCACCACAACACCTGCGTATGCTTTACGCCCTGATTCCGGTTGCCATGCTGCATGTCTGGCTGTGGGCTTACTGGCACCGCCAGCCAGAGACTGTGCCTCCCCAGGCAGAACCGGTCGCGGCCATTGAGATCAGTATTGCCATGTCTGCGCCAGCCAGCAGGCCCGAGACAGCCGCGCCTGCCATCAGGACGCCTGAACCTGTCATCAGGCCCCGGCAGGAAAAAATACCCGAAGAAAAAAAGCAAAAGCCCAAGCCCAAGGCCATACCCAAACCTGCCCAGGCAACTGAACCTGACCAGAAAGTCAGCGAGATGCGGGAAAAGAGCGCAAAGACTGAGGCCAGTAACACCTCATCTACAACTGAGGCCTCCCAGGCAGCAGCGCCCAGTCCGGCGCCGGTCAGTCCGGCTCCAGTTGCTGCGACGCAGCCCAGCTTTCATGCAGCTTACCTGCATAATCCGCCACCAGTCTATCCTCCCATGGCGCGCAGTCGTGGCTGGGAGGGACGAGTGATCGTCAAGGTGCTGGTGTCTGCAGAAGGCCATGCCAGTGAAGTCCACATCGAGCAGTCCAGCGAGCATGACAGCCTGGATGAGGCTGCGCTGGAGGCCATCAGGCAATGGCATTTTGTCCCTGCCACCCGCGTCGGCAAACCAGTCCAGGCCTGGGTACTGGTGCCGATGGATTTCAGGCTTTCCCGATAACTGAGTATTTTTCCGGATATTTTCAATGATGCAAACTGATGCGACACAACTGATCGTTCATGCCACCCTTTGGGTGCTACTGCTTTTTTCCGTACTGACCTGGTCGCTGATCGTGTACAAGACCGTTCAGCTGCTGCTGGGCCGCTGGCGTGACCAGCATTTTGCCTTGAGTTTCTGGGCTGGTAATGCCAGCCATGCTCCGGAACAGGCTTGTGTCATGCAAAGACTGCATCAGGTCGCTTCCTCATTTCAGGGAAAACCCATGCCTCCTGGCATGACGCTGGAAAAACGCATGCGTGACCAGTTGCGTATCGAGTTTGACCATCTGGAAACCGGCCTGACGCTGCTGGCGGGTATCGGAACCACCTCACCTTTTGTCGGGCTGTTTGGCACGGTCTGGGGCATCAAGCGCGCACTGCAGGATATCAGCCAGAGTGGCAAGGCCAGTCTGGACGTGGTGGCAGGCCCTATTGGTGAGGCTCTGATTGCCACGGCAGTTGGCATTGCCGTGGCTGTGCCTGCGGTACTGGCCTACAATTTTCTTACCCGTATGGTCAGAAAACGCAAACAGACACTGGAGACTTTCTCCAATGATGTACTGGATGCATTTTCTGCTCAGAACTGAGGATTAAGGTCATGGCCATTCATCTCAGCGATGACGACAATGAACTGATGAGTGAGATCAATGTGACACCACTGGTGGATGTCATGCTGGTGCTGGTGGTCGTGTTTCTGGTGACGGCACCACTGCTGACCCAGACCATTCCGGTCAACCTGCCGAAGGCAGCGCAGACGGCAGCGCCGGCCCCCAGCGATCCGGTCAATCTCGGCATCAGTGCAGATGGTAGTCTGCACTATAACGATGAAGCCGTAGGTGATATCGCTGCACTGGAAAGCCGCATGAAAACGGCTATCAGCCAGGATGCTGAAACCGCTTTTGTGGTGCATGCTGACCAGTCGGTGCAGTATCAGCATGTTGCCAGACTGCTGGCATCAGCCCACCGTTCCGGCGTCCATCGACTCTCTCTGGCTACACTCGCAGAATGATCCTTGCGTCCGGTTCAGCCCAGCAGCACCTGCCGTGCAAGATTGATACGGGAAGCAAGGTAATGGCTGCCCCCACGATCAGGGTGGACTTTCTGCATCAGACGGCGGTGTGCCTGAATGATATCGTCTTCCTGTGCATCGGCATTCAGCCCCAGCACCTCCAGCGCCTCCTCGCGTGTCATGCCCGTCTTGCCTGATGCCCCCGCCCTGTCCTGATGCTGGTGATGGGTATGATGCTGCCGTCGGTGCTGCAGCCAGTGCTGATAGACGGCGAGCAGTTTCATCAGCACCGGCATCAGCCGGGCTACAGCAGCCGCCATGGCTGCCATGAGCGGAAATACCCATGAAAGCTTGCCAGTCAGGCCAAGCAGCAGCAGGACAGTGGCCACCAGCAGCCACAGGCTGCGCTGGGAGGGGTGTATCCTGCGCATGACCGTGTCCGCATGTCTGGAAAAAAAATAGAGGGCAGCGCCGACCAGCAGTGTCAGCAGGATTATTTGCATAAAACCTACCATGCAGTTGCAACCTTTTTACATTACGATAGTCTACTCTCGTAGGCCAATCAGCTGAAACCGGTCTTTGGTCCGGTCTTGCTGCTCGCTATTCTGTTCACTCTTAAAAGGAGGTCAACCATGTCTGAAAATAATAATTCTGAAAACGCTGCCCAGGGTCTGGTGAACACGCTCAAGAATAACCCCAAGGCTGCTTATGCGATTGGTGGTGCGGCGGTCATCGTAGCCCTTGCTGTTGGTATTGGTGGTGGATCTGGCGCAAGAGTGGATGTGAAGAACAATGTGAGTGTAGGGCAGACCGTCAATCTGAAAAATCCCAATATCGGTGATTCCCAGCTGACGGTATCGCCAGGAATGATCGGTGTGGCCACTTCAGCCGAAGAAGAAGAACAGAAAGTGTGCTTTGCCAAGCCCAATACCCAGGCGGTAGTGGAAGAAGAGCAGGTAGTAGGATCGCTTCCCTTCGTTAAGGTTCGTGTCACTGACGGTGATTGTGCCGGCAAAAGCGGCTGGACCTCCAAGATCAACGTCAGCGCCCGCTGATCACCATCTAGGAATTCGGGTGTGCCTGTAGCAGAATGTGGGGTATCAACTCACAGGCAGGCCACCTCAGATGCAAGCAGTCAATCACCCGGTTCACCAACTTCTGGCACGCGTCAGGGCAGGTGAACCTGTCGAATTTTCTGACACCATGGACGCTATCCAGGCGTGCTATGTCTACACGCCATCAGCTTTTTCGGTAGGACAGGGGGCAGATACTGTTGCCAGTGCTGCGGGCAGTAATGAAGGCTCATGCAGGATACTGGCATTGGCCCGGATACATGGCTTATCCAGAGATGAAACCCTGGCACTGTTTGGCCGCTACTATCGGGAAGACGTCCTGCAACATCCCGAAGGTAACGACCACGCCAATATCCGCCGTTTCATGCGTTATGGCCCTGACAGTGTCAGCTTTGAACGGATGCCACTCGAACCGAAACAGGAGGATCAGCAGCATGGCCAGTGATTCCCAGGATATCCATCTCTCCATAGGCGGCATGCGCTGTGCGGGCTGTGTTGATGCAGTGGAAACAGCGTTGCGCAATGTGCCTGGCGTCACAGAGGCGGTGGTCAATTTCGCTGATCATAGCGCACGTGTCAAAGGCCAGTTCAACACCGAGGTGCTGCTTGGATCACTGGCTGATGCAGGTTATGAATCGGCGCTGCAGGCTCAGGTTGAAGATCCTGAATCCATCGAAAAGGAAGAAAGGCTGCTGTATCGGCGCTATCTGCAGAAATCCGCGCTGGCTGGTGCCTTGGGTATCCCGCTGATGATCACCGAACATCTGGGCTGGCTGCCCATGCTGGGTACATTGCAGGGTACGCATTTCTGGACAGTAATTTCGGCGCTGACGCTGGTCATCCTGTATCTGAGCGGTAGGGGCTATTACCTTGGCGCCATCCAGTCCCTTTACCAGCGTCAGGCCAATATGGATACGCTGATTGCTCTGGGTACAGGATCGGCCTGGATTTATTCCACCATCGCCATTGATTATGCCAATCTGCTGCCAGGACATGTGCAGCACGCCTATTTTGAATCCTCGGTGGTCATCCTGGCGTTCATCAATCTGGGTTCGGCACTGGAAATCAATGCCAGAGGCCGTACCTCGGCCGCCATCCGTGCGCTGATGGGGCTGCAACCGCGTCAGGCCATCGTCATTCGTGATGGTATTGAACGCACCATACCCATTGCCGAAGTCGGGCTGGATGATATCATCCGTGTGCGTCCCGGTGAAAAGATTCCGGTTGATGGTGTCGTGGTGGAAGGAACATCCACTGTCGATGAGTCCATGCTGACGGGTGAACCCATGCCTGTCGTCAAATCACCTGGCGAACGGGTCGTCTCCGGCACGCTGAACCAGCAGGGCGCTTTGCTGTTCAAGGCTACCCATATTGGTCAGCAGACGGTACTGGCGCAGATTATTGCCTGTGTGCGTAATGCCCAGGGTACCAAACCCGACATTGGCCGTCTGGTGGATCGTATTGCGGCCATCTTTGTACCCGTTGTGGTGGGCATTGCCATGCTGACTTTCATGACATGGTGGCTATTCGGGCCCGAACCCAGTCTGGGATATGCTTTCGTTACCGCCATGACGGTGCTGGTGATTGCCTGTCCCTGTGCGCTGGGGCTGGCAACGCCCATCTCCATCATGGTGGGGGTTGGCAAGGCTGCGCAACAGGGCATTCTCATCCGCAAAGGCGATGCCCTGCAGACAGCCGGGCTTCTGACCTGCATGGTCGTTGACAAGACAGGCACGCTGACGGAAGGACGGCCTTCGATTGTGGCGGTTGAAACAGCGCAGGGTGCTGCCGAGGATGAAGTCATCCGTCTTGCTGCCAGCCTGGAAGCAGCTTCAGAACACCCCCTGGCCCATGCGGTAGTCAAGCTGGCTGCCGAGCGCAATATCCGTCTGGCGGCAGCCAGTGACTTTAGTGCCCGACCTGGTTATGGGGTCATGGCTGCTGTTGAAGGCCAGCGTATCATCATTGGCAATAGTGCCATGATGCAGAGCGAAAATGTTGACATGGCGATCTGGGCGCAGCGGCTTGCTGACTGCGCATCACAGGCGCGCACACCTCTGCTGGTCGCAAGGGGAGGCGTCATGCTGGGCATGCTGCAGGCGGAAGATCCCATCAAGCAGGATTCAGCGGCAGCGATCGCTGCACTCAATGCTCAGGGCATACGCGTCATCATGCTCACCGGTGATCATGAAGCCACTGCCAGGGCAGTCGCTGCCAGAGTCGGCATTTCCGAGTTCCGTGCCCATGTGTTGCCACAGGACAAGGCTGCCGTCGTCGCTGAACTGCAGGCGCAGGGAGAAAAGGTCGGCATGGTGGGAGATGGTATCAATGACGCCCCAGCACTGGCGCAGGCCAATGTCGGTTTTGCCATCGGCACGGGTACCGACATCGCTATTGAAAGTGCTGATATTGTCATCATGTCGGGGTCGCTCACCAAGTTGGCGGAGTCGGTGCGTGTTTCCAGGCTGACCCTGCGCAATATCGAGCATAATCTGGTGGGGGCTTCGCTCTACAATATCATCAGTATCCCGGTCGCTGCAGGCCTGCTCTATCCTTTCTATGGCCTGTTGCTGAACCCCATGATTGCTGGTGCTGCCATGGCGATGTCTTCGCTGACTGTCGTCGCCAATGCCAATCGTCTGCGCTGGCAGTAATCCCACCACAGTCTTTTGTCTGGTTCACAGCACTCAGAGGTATATCATGAAAATCGGTATCATCGTAGGCAGCATGCGCAGTCCTGGCAACAGTGCCAAAATCGGACATTACATCAGTGAGCGCCTGCCACAACTGCAGGAAGACACGACCACCTGGACACTTGATCTTGGCGCCCATCCGCTGCCCCTCTGGGATGAATCGGTATGGAGCGGTGCCGAACACTGGAAAACCGTGCTGAAACCACTCGGCGAAGCACTGGTCGCCTGTGATGGATTTGTAGTGCTGGCACCTGAATATGCCGGCATGGTGCCGCCTGCGCTGAAGAACTTTTTCCTGCTGGCAGACAAGAAGCACCTTGGCCATAAGCCTGGGCTGATTGTGGCAGTCTCTTCAGGTCGTGGCGGCAGTTATCCTGTGGCAGAACTGCGTTCTTCCAGTTACAAGAACAACCGCCTGAACTGGATTCCTGACCATGTGATCGTGCGCGATGCCGATCATGTGCTTAATGGCGAGATGCCGGAAAATGATGGCGATACCTTTATCCGTGGCCAGATCGACTACAGCCTGCGCATGCTGCTTGAATATGCCCGTGCCCTGCAGTCTGTGCGTGCCAGCGGTGTCATCGACTACAAGACCTATCCCAACGGGATGTAATGCTTCTTGAAAGTCGTCTTTTAATCATGAAACATGGAGTGAGAAATGTCAGAAGATTTAGCGTTCAAACTGCAGTTGGGTATCGTGCTTCCAAAATTGCGCGAAAAAATCCAGGCTGATCTCACCATCATCATCGATGAGCTGGTTGCCAGTCTGAAGTCAGGAACCCGTGAGGGAGAGGCTTTTGATGTTGATCCTGTAAAGGAACTGATCCTGAAAGACTTGGACATCTTCCTTTCCGACGATATTTTTCCTGGGATCGTCGCCAAATATACCCCTCCACCTGCTGAACCAGAAACGACAGAAGAAGCTGCCAGCGAATAAGCAGGCTCAA
>JBEBBU010000161.1:0-14731 GCA_041158225.1 Pseudomonadota bacterium
CGCTGGTGCCATGCTGTTTGTCATTGTCGAAGACATCATTCCGGAAACGCATTCCCGTGGCAAGCTGAGACCTGCGACTTTTGCCCTGCTGCTGGGCTTTATCGTCATGATGATGCTGGAAAACCTGCTAGGCTGAGAACGCCATGAGTTGTATTGACTGGCAGGCCCTGTCACATCTGGTAATGGCAGACGCAGTACTTCCTGCGCTTCCGGATACTCATGACACTATTGCGGTACTGAGTACATTCGCACTGATTGCAGGCGCTGAAATCGGCGACAAGAGCCAACTGGTCTGCATGACCCTGACCGCCCGTCACCGCGGACACGGATGGGCGGTATTTGCAGGAAGCACGCTGGCTTTCTGGCTACTTAACGCGATTGCCGTGGTCGCAGGTTCATGGGTGCTGGCATGGATACCGCATGATGTCCTCGCGATTGGCGTGATCCTGCTGTTTACCCTGTTCGGGGTACGATCTTTACTGGATGCCTCGGAGGAAGAACACGCCGACGCGATCCGACCCCGCAGTCACTCCGTATTCTTCAGCAGCTTTGCCCTGCTCTTTCTGGCAGAGCTTGGTGACAAGACCCAGCTTTCTGTAGCAGCACTGAGTACAGAACTCAAGCCATGGATCGCCTGGACGGGAGCCAGCCTGGCGCTGACATTAACCACTGCCATGGCGGTGATTCTGGGCTTTCGCCTGCTGAAGCACATCCCCCTGACCTGGATACACCGGGCCGGGGGCGTCCTGTTTCTTGGATTTGCAGCCTTCCTGCTGGTCAGGCTACTGGGTGAACATCAACTGCTGTGAGGCGTTGCCACATCAGCCCTGATCCTTGTCACCACCTTGCATGGGTGTAACCCGGAGTGGCTTGTTACGCACCCAGATCCTCTTCAGCGTTCTCAGCGTTTCCCTGCTGAGACCTGATGGCAGATCAATGGTGCCATAGGTATCGAACAGCCTGATCTGGCCAATCTGATGCCCGGGGATACCGCCTTCATTGGCAATCGCCCCCACAATATCACGGGGAGTTGCACCATCCTGCTTGCCTACATCCAGACGATACTGCACGCTGCCCGCCTGAGGCCCCTTTGATACAGGCGAAAGTTCACGACGTCTGGGTTTGCCCTCATCGTCCCGTCTACTGCCACCTGAAGCACTGAACCCAGGCGCTCCAGATCTTGGCGGCCGCCTTTCCCTGAAGTCGCCATCCTGGCCTCGACTGCGCTCACGCTCCCTGCCCTGACCTTGCGGTGACTGTCCGGAACCGGCCGCATCACGAGGTCTTCTTGGTTTGTTCCCCGCAGACGGGCGATCGCCGCCGGACAGTGCCGCAAAAGCAGGATGGAAGTTCACAAAAGGACGGTCACGCTGCATGTGCCAGGCGGTAGCCGCCGCAATATCCAGCACACTCACCTCGAGTTCCTGAGCCAGCTTATTGACGGCTTCACGATAGACATCCAGCGATGTTTCTGTCTGCAGAATACTGGCTACGCGCTGCTGGAACACCTCAATACGCCTTGCGATGACTGCCGTACCCGTCGGCAGCGGCTTTTCATTGATGGGGCGACGTGTCGCTCTTTCAATGGCATGCAGCATACGCCGCTCACGCGGGGTCACCAGCAGTAACGCCGTACCCTTCCTGCCAGCACGCCCGGTACGGCCAATGCGGTGAATATAGGCCTCGGTATCGTAGGGAATATCATAGTTGATGACATGGGTGATGCGCTCGACATCCAGGCCACGCGCTGCAACATCCGTAGCAATGGCAATATCCAGCGTTCCCTGCTTGAGCCTTTCGATAGTACGCTCACGCATTGCCTGATTCATGTCACCGTTAAGTGGCGCTGCGGAATAACCTCGCGCCTCCAGCTTGTCAGCCAGTTCCGTGGTCGCGGTCTTGGTGCGGACAAAGATGATCATGGCGTCAAAATCTTCAATTTCCAGAAGCCCAGTTAGGGCATCCAGCTTGCTGCTCTCATTCACCAGCCAGTAGGACTGATCAATGGCATCCACAGTCGCAGATTTCGCTTCAATCTTGACTTCAACCGGATTACGCAGATGCTTGCGGGTTACCTTGCGAATGGCATCAGGCATGGTTGCCGAGAAAAGTACGATCTGCCGCTGCTCAGGCGCCTGATCCAGCACCCATTCAACATCATCAATGAAACCCATCTTGAGCATTTCGTCAGCTTCATCCAGCACGATGGTCTGAATATTGTCCATGACAAGGCTGCCACGACGCAGGTGATCCATCACTCGCCCAGGAGTACCGACAATCACATGCGGACCACGCTTCAACTGACGTAACTGCAAGGTCATGGATGCGCCACCATAAATGGAAAGCACATGAAAGTCGTCCAGATGTCTTGCATAACTTTTAAATGCTTCTGACACCTGAATGGCGAGTTCACGCGTAGGTGCCAGTACCAGCACCTGGGGACAGGCGCGCTGCAGATCAAGACGCTGCAGGGCTGGCAGGGCAAAAGCAGCAGTCTTGCCGGTACCGGTCTGCGCCTGACCCAACACGTCCCTGCCCTCCAGCAGGGCTGGGATGCTTTGCGCCTGGATGGGAGATGGCGATTCATATCCAACCTCGCGCAGGGCACGAAGGAGGGGTTCAAGCAGATTCAGTTCTTCAAAACTCTGGATATCGGGGATGGACATGCGCCGGGATTTCTCATTGATTAACAGGCTAACGTCACAGTTTACCGCAAAACTGCCAATCCTCATAAAAAAAGCGTGACACGGACATCAAGTCACAAAACTTTCACCTTGCAGCGCATCAAGTCTTGACAGACTTTCATCTCCCTGTATAATGACACCTATAGATGACGCGGGAATAGCTCAGTTGGTAGAGCACAACCTTGCCAAGGTTGGGGTCGCGAGTTCGAGTCTCGTTTCCCGCTCCATTTATAAGGAAAACATAAAGCCGCGTCCGACGCGGTTTTTTTGTATCGGGAGTCACCAACCCGATAACGGCTGAGTGGCAGAATGGTCATGCAGCGGATTGCAAATCCGTCAATGGGGGTTCGATTCCCTTCTCAGCCTCCACCCAACATCTTTCCTCCCTCCTTTGCACTGAATCCATCCCGGGCCGACCGTAGCATTCTGGCAGCAAGCTGCTCGCCCGCCTCAGTCAATGGATGAAACAGCACATCTGCGCCCACGGCCCTGAGTGCAGCATCATCCCTCGCACCAAAGCTGGTAGTACCAATAAGACCGCTGAAACCGTTCTGGCGCAACATGCCTATGGCTGTCAGTCGGGTCTGGAACTCCGGCATGGTGAACAGTATCCCGCGCAGATGGCGCGTTCTCAGCGTTTCCCACAAATTGAAATCCTCGGCATCACCATAGAATATACGCAACCCCTTTAGGCGCTGCGCTTCAACCCGAGCCGGATCAGCGTCCAGCCCGACCACGCGAAATCCCTCCTTTTCAAGAACATCGTATGCAGCGCGTCCGGTTCTTCCCATGCCAAAAACCAGCCACTGCGCACTACCCACCGTGGTAGGAATACGGTCAGGATGCTTGCTACGCCGCTCCCAGCGCAACAGCCATGGCTCCAGCCGGATAAACAGGCGGTGAGAGTAACGGTTGAAAGGCGCGGCAATGGCCAGCGAGAGCGCAACAGCGGCTCCCATGATAATGGTCCACTGATCTGACAGCCAGCCGGCCTTAGCCATGACCTGGGTTGTGATCAGGGCAAACTCGCTATAGGTGCATAAAGCCAGCGATGTAATGAAAGCCGTACGCGCCCTTAAACGCAACAGGATAAACAGGAAGAAAAACAGCATTCCCTGTAGGGGAAGCAACGCCGTCAGACTGAGCGCATCCAACCACTGGGTCGCATCCGGAACACCCGTGATACCAATCTCGAGAAAAAATGCTACCAGAAAGAGTTCCTTGATACCCCAGAGCCGTTCGGCCATTTCCTTGGCATTAGCATGCCCCGCAAGCAGGGCTCCAAGCCATAGAGCCGCAAGATCAGGAGCAACCCCCATGGTCTGTGCAATCACGCTGCTGCCCAGTGCCAGCGACAGTCCCATCATGAGACGCAATTCAGGACTGCTGCTCCAGGCCAGCAGAGCAGACGCTATAGGCCTCAGGAGCGGAAATGCCAGCAACAGCAGGGCCCACGGCGTTGGCGAACCACCTCCTGCGGCTGCAAGCAGGGCCACCGCCACGATATCCTGGTAAATCAGGACACCCAGCGCAATACGCCCATGCAGACTGGAAAGCTCAGCGTTATCCTCAAGAATCTTGACTGCCAGCACGGTACTGGAAAACGCGAGACTGATACCGACAAGCAGTCCGCTATCCCAGCGTCCACCCGTCAGCAGAAATGTCCCGGCTGCAACGGCGACCACAGACAGCATATGCAGCGTACCTGCCCCCAGAATATCCCAGCGCGCCAGGGTTTTAAGTTCAAGCTTGAGCCCTACAGTAAAGAGCAGCAGCTGGATCCCGAAATCAGCGGCAACATCCAGCCCCTCTCCTCCCTTGACCTCAAGCCCACAAAGCGCATAACCGGCCACAAGATAACCCACCAGAGGCGGGAGACGCATGGCACTGGCAAGCAGGCCCAGCACATAGGCCACCCCTACCAGCAGAAACTGGTTCATACCTTCCATCATCAGTTAGGCTTATCAGAGATTGAGTGGGTTATCCGGGTTGATATGATCCATAAATGGCTTGCGACGATCCTGATCAGTCACCTGATAAATACCGCCCAGCCAGTTATTGAATACAGCCTTGGCAGTATCGCGCCAGGTATTGTCAAGCAGGGGCATGACACTCGTCTCGGGGAAGTCTGGAAGATTCAGACCGGATTTGGCTGCCCGCCGCACCAGACGCTCATATTCGCTGAGAACACTTCCCACCTCATGGGCAAAGTAATGTTCAGGAAATGGCGGATAATCAGGGCGCTCTCCCAGATAGTAGCGCATGATTTCACGCTTGTACTCCTTGAGCAGGCTCACCGTGTCATATTCAGGGTGCCCCTGCATGAACACCACACGGAAACCGTCAGCGCTGACCGCCAGATGCACGCCTGCTTCTTCACTATGCACCAGCACTTTCAGACCGGATGACAGCATATCCTCTCGAAATATTTCATTGTAACGGGAGTGCGGCACATCAAAGCGGGTATTGATATTTGCCACCAGTGGATGGCGTGGATCCATGACACGATGCGGATAGACCCCCCAGCGCTTGCGGCCAAGATGGGTCCTTTCCACACCATGGACATACTGGAACAGCGCATGCGTTGCCAGACAGGAACACAGAATGGAACTGACATGATGCTGGGCCCAGTCAAAAACTTCCGTAAGCTCTGACCAGAAAGGCTCCTGCTGTAGATGAGGCTGAGAAACATTGGCGCCGCTGATGATAAGCCCGTCCAGACCGTCCTGCCTGATCTGTTCAAATGTTTCATAGTAACGCTCGACATGCCGCCTGGCTTCATGCCCCCGCTCCAGACCGGCCAACGTAAATGGATGGACATGAAACTGGACGATGGGATTGGCCGCCCCTACCAGACGGAAAAACTGACGCTCGGTAGCTTCAAGGGCGGCATCCGGCATCATGTTCAGCAGGCCGATATGCATTTCCCTTATATCCTGCTGGCAGGCTTTTTCTGCTGTCAGGATTTCCTGCCCCTCTTCACGAAGTCGCTGAAAAGCAGGTAAATCAGTATGCGTGATCAATGGCATGACGGGTTGCCTCTTTACGAATCAAGCGCTTTGGCGATCATGGCGATGAAATCGTCCTGGTTTTTGACCTGCATGGCATCTTCAGCGCTGACGGTATAGCCATAGCGATCTGCAATAGACTGGTATCTGGGCAGCCTGGACCTGAACAGATAGGGAAACACCCAGCTTACAAACGCATCTGGAGGTATGCTCTCAACATCTTCATAGCCATGCTCCTGCATGAATACCGGCAGATGCTCATCCAGAAAGGCCTCTCGGTAATACAGCGGCTTGGGATGATTTCTGGCACGTTCGATCAGGGTAAGCTGCTGCTGTTCAGATGCACGGATATAGACAATCAGTGAACTTGCAGCCAGCACTTCCAGCGTGTCGTCATCGTCCAGTTCGCAGACACTGCCACCGGCATCATTGATAAAATGCTGGTAGCCATAGATGCTGCGGATCTTGGACATGAAATGCGGCACATCTCTCATGGCCGCAATTTCTGCCTGGCGATGCAGCGACTGGCGCCGTTTGAACTCCGTCAGATCCAGCCCACCCATAGCCGCCGATCCAAGCTTGCCAAGAAAAGAAGAAATAGGGGACAGATTATGGATACTGACATTACTGCATATGTAGATTGAATCTGAAAGCAGCAGTTCCCTCAGGAAGGGAACCTCCATGGCCCTTGACTTGATATTGTCGAGAATAGGCTCTTCAAGGTATTTGGTACCGATCCGGTAGTCCCCCGAATAATGAAACCACTCACTGGATGGCAGACAGGACGCCAGAGTGGTCTTACCGACCCCGGACATGCCCAGCAGGGTTATACGTTTGGACTCCCAGTCCAGAAACTGTGTAGATGACATGCGCATGAGCGTAACCTAGGCAGCAGATGTGGGTTCAGGTTGATTGATCATATGAGTAGCCGTATTGGCCAGCGCTTCCGTCAGTGAACGCCTGAAAGCATCCGGCATGGAAACTTCATCCAGCGCCAGCTGCATGCACAGCATCCATTCATCTCTGGCAGCGCGGTCAATGGCAAAGGGAAAATGCCTGGCCCGCAACCGTGGATGCCCATACTGCTCGATAAAAAGATTCGGGCCTCCCAGCCAGCCCGAAAGAAACATGAACAGTTTCTGGTTGGCTGGTGACAGATCAGCGCCATGCAGCGCACGTACGCGCGCGGCTTCGGGCAGGGTATCCATATGATGGTAAAAACGGTCGACCAGATGATGCAGGGCCTCGGCACCACCTAACTGGTCATAAGGCGTCATCATCAGGCTTCCCCTTCAATACTGGCCAGCGCCTGACCAGGAGCTCCCAGCAGAAGCGTAGCTGCGACGACTGACAGCGGCGGTACTAACAGATTCAGCAGGGGAACCAGAAGCAGGAGTGTCACCATGCCGCCAAAGGAAAAAACACCGATGGCGCGTCTGACCAGATATTGCTGCTGTTCCGTGAAGCCAAGTCCCATGATCTCCATGGGATAGGCAAGATATTCCGCTGCCATGAACCACAGGGTGTATAACAGCCATAACGGCGCCGCAAGCACATTGAGCCCAGGCACACAGGACAGCAGGAGCAGGGGAAGCATTTTGTTCAGGCTCGCACGCAGACGCTGCCATTCCGTCCCTGCACTCTGCTGCAGGCTTCTGATGAAGCCCTGCGATGATGTATGCGTTGCAGGCAGGCTGCCATGCATCTCAAGCCAGACCCGCTCTGCAAGCAGACCGTAAAAGGGTGCACCTGCAATGTTCACCAGTACAGTTGCCGACATATAGACCAGCAGAAAGAATGCGGCGGCAAACAGGGGCCATAACAGCCAGCGGACAAAATCCAGCCAGGAAGGTAAAAGATAGTTGATGACCTGTTCAAAATAATGGGCTGCCAGCATAAAAGCCAGCACATAAACCAGCAGATTGATCAGAATAGGCCATATGAAATAACGCCGTGTCGAAGGGACTTTCATCCAGCGCCACGCATCCATGAAGGCCCTGAGCACAGGGGTGGGACCGTTAAGACCTGGCAGCTCTGTCATGCTTCTCCACCTCTAGGGTAGTCGTTTCAGTTGATCAAACATAATACAATAGAGCGATGCGCTTTTTTATGGACACCGAACTCTCACCAGAATCTGACTGGAAATATGCAGCCCTGTCGCTCATGCTCATGGGCGTGACATGGGAACTGGTCAGCGCGTATCTGGCATCTTCTACCCTGCCATCCCCGCAGGCTGTCATGCATTTTGTCATGCGCGAGAGCGAAAGTGGCGAACTCCAGCACCATCTTGGCATGACGCTTGGACGAATGTCTGCAGGGTTCATCATCGCCATGCTGGCAGGCACAGTGACCGGCATGATCCTTGGGCGCCGCCCCATCATCAACAGGATGCTCGAAAGTCTGCTGGTACTGCTGCTCAATCTGCCCGCCCTTGTCACCATATTGCTGTGTTATGTCTGGCTGGGACTGAACGAAACTGCCGCGCTCACCGCTGTAGTGATGAACAAGATCCCCAATGTGGTCGTGAGCATCCGGGAGGGCGCCCGGGTTCTGGATCCGGAACTGCTGGAAATGGCCAGGGTTTACCAGTTTGGCCGATGGCGAACATGGCGACATGTCATCATGCCACAGATGGCACCCTTCATGATGGCAGCTTCACGCAACGGCATTGCACTGGTATGGAAAATCGTTCTGGTTGTTGAACTGCTCGGCAGAAGCAATGGCGTGGGCTACAAACTGAACATTTATTTCCAGATGTTTGATGTCACAGGTATTCTTGGCTATACCCTGTGCTTTGTGGCGATCATACAACTGATAGAACTTCTGGTCATCCAGCCTCTGGAGACCCGCATCAACCAGTGGCGCTCATGACACTCAGGATCAACATCAGAAAAAAGCGCTTCCCGCTAGCCAGATCCGGTGAATACCGCATCGTCATAAGGGATTTTACGCTTTGCCTGGCATCGGGCACCTACTGTTGCCTGGTAGGTCCCTCGGGATGCGGCAAAAGCACACTACTGCACATGGTAGCAGGCATGGATCGGGACTATGAGGGTGGGATTGAATATCCTGCGGATGTTGAAACTGAGCTTTCATCATCTCTGTCCTATGTGTTTCAGGAACCAAGACTTCTGCCCTGGCGCACCGTGCTGCAGAATATAAGTCTGGCCAGGGTTAGTGCAACCCGGCACCGCTATACTGACGAAGCTGAAATGTTTGATCTGCTTGAGTTTATGGGACTTTCGCCGGTGCTGCATGAGTACCCTGGTCGGCTTTCGCTCGGCATGAACCGTCGCGTAGCGCTGGTCAGGGCGCTGGTCAGGGAACCTCGCATCATGCTGCTGGACGAGCCGCTCGCCTCTCTGGATGCCCCCACCGCCAGAAGAATCCGCCAACTCCTGCTCGGTGCATGGCAAAAGCAGCCTCATACCGTGCTGCATGTAACCCATGACCTGCCAGAAGCACTTGCCATGGCAGATAGTATCGTTTTTCTTGAGAGGGATCCCATGCGCATCATGCATCAACTGGATATCGATACACCACGTTCCCAAAGAGAAGAGAATGGCTGGCAGCAGGCATTCCTTGCCGATGCCATGGTCAGGCAACCTCTGCTGCGTGGTCTGCTGTGAGACCGCAGAAGGAAAACACATGTCTGCAATGGCATGCCAGAGCGGATCATGAAATGCTTGAACATATTCTTCCCGAACTGGAACAGCGCCTGCAATCCAGTACCTGCTCACATACGACCCAGCAAAGGCTTCAGCTGATCGCCGAAGAACTCATGACCAACACCATCAAGTATGGTTATCCTGACCAGCCTCAGGGAAGTTTTACTCTTGCCATCAACATTCACCAGAAAAGTGCTGAAATCATTTATACCGACGACGGCATTCCCTTTGATCCGACACACCCCCCCGAAGTGGATACTGGACTCAGTGTTGCGGACAGGCCCATTGGCGGACTCGGCCTGCATCTTATCGCACAGTTATGCCCTGATTCCCATTACTGCCGTACCCAGGGACAAAACCAGCTCAGACTGGTGCTGGCCATGACTGATACCATCAATGCCCCTCTCCCCTAAAGACTGATACTACACCGGCCGCTACTCCGGGCAGAACCTTATCTGCCCCAACCGAGTTTTCAAGGAGCCTGGTCATGCCCATACTTTCTGTACAACCCATGACAGCCGTAGAAGGCAATGACCAGAAAAAGCATAAGGTCTACTTTCTTGCAAGCCTCTCGGCGCCTGCCGGGCAGGATGTGACATTCAAATATAAAACCCTTGCACTGCCCAAGGATAAAGCCATAGCAGGGCAGGATTACACTGCCATACCAGAAGACAATGCGGTTAGCGTCACTATAGCCGCCGGACAGACCCTAGCCTACCTGCCCGTCGAAATCATTGGCAACGCCACGCAGGATGGCGACAGGACTTTTTCCATAGCCATTTTTGATGTTGCAGGAGCTGCCATACAGGGCAAAGCTGGCGGTGAACTGGCTGCCGCAGCAACCATCAAGGATGATGAAGTGAGCCTGTCCGTGGGCAATGCCAGTATCATGGAGGGCAGCCCAGGCAAACCATCCCGGGATATGTGGTTTCCGCTGACGCTATCGGCACCGGCAAAACAGGATGTGGTGGTCAGATACGCTACCAGCGCAGACAGCAAAAGCAAGGCCGCCGCCACTGGAGGTGACGCATCCGGGGAAGGTATGGATTACCTGAATATTTCAGATGCGACGATCACCATTCCCAAAGGCCAGATGACAGCTTATGTACCCGTTGCAGTATGGGGCGACCAGCTTGTGGAAAGCAATGAAACATTTGCACTTGTCATCAGCGAAGTTAGCGGTGCCGGCATGGCCAAGGGCAAAAACAGCGCCCTGGGTACCATCCTTGACGATGAAAGCACCGCCACACCAGCTCCCGCCCAGTTGCAGCTGTCTTCAGCCAGGGTTGTGGAACCGGATACAGGTTCCATCGTCATGGACTTTGCCATCATGCTGTCAGCACCTGCCAGCACCACGATACAGATTGATTACCGGACCAAAGACCTTCCCCTGCCAGTCACCACCACAACCGGCAACAGTACATCTGCTGGCACCACCACGACTTCTGGTTCAGGCGTGGCCACCAACAGCCCTGCTGTTCCACGCGCCATCGCCCGCAAGGATTATCTGCCCGAAAAAGGAACACTGGTCATCAAAGCTGGAGAGACAAGAGGCGATATTCGTGTCAATGTACTTGCCGATGACCTGCAAGAGGCTGATGAACTTTTCAATCTGGTACTTTCCAATGCACGTGGCGTGGCGCTGGATGCCAGCAACAGCAAATCGCTGACGCTCACTGGCACGATTCAGGATCATGCCTATCCCGTGCTTTCCGCACAGGCCCCCTCCTGTCTGGAGGGCACACGTAGCAGTGGTAACAGCGATATGATTTTTACCCTTACCCTTTCTGAAACGAGCAGGTATCCAGTTTCCCTCAAATTTGCAACGGGCAGCAAAACAGCTACCGACCTTACAGGGGCCCTGCAGAAAAAGGACTTCCAGCCTGTCTCAGGCAAGCTGACCTTCAGTCCTGGAGAAACCATCAAGTACATTCATGTGCCCATCGTCCCTGACCGTATTGGTGAGCCCAGTGAAACCGTCAGACTGGTACTTGACAAACTTGTAGGCGCTGATTTTCCGGCCAGCACAGCTTCTGCCGCAACGCCTGTTGCAAGCCAGCCGCAGCTTGTCATCATAGGTACCATCCTTGATGACGAGCCTACCGTTATAGTGTAAAAATTATGCCTGTAATTTTCTGATGGCAGGCTCATGAACAACCGCAACAATACTCAGCAGAACAATGCATATGAATTTACGGAGCGGGATACGGCATGGCTAAGGCTGTCACGCACAGATCCTGACCGATTCTGGGATGAGCGGGCACGCGAGTATCTGCATTGGGACAGGTCATGGGACAAAGTGCAGGACTGTGATTTTCACGCCGCCAGAATCGCCTGGTTTCCTGGTGGAAAACTCAATGTAAGCGTCAACTGTCTTGACAGGCATCTCGCAGAAAGATCGCACCTGCCAGCCATCCTTTGGGTCGGCGATCATCCTGAACATAGCAGAACCATCACTTATGCAGAACTGCACCGTGATGTCTGCCGCCTGGCCAACAGCCTGCTGTCACTTGGTATTTCCCGCGGGGACAGGGTCTGCATCTATCTGCCGATGATTCCGGAAGCTGCGGTTGCCATGCTGGCATGCAGCCGGATAGGTGCCGTACATTCCGTGGTATTTGCCGGATTTTCAGCCGAGTCACTGAAAGACCGGATAATGGATTCGGGCTGCAAAGTGCTGATATGTGCCGATGAAGGCAGGCGCCACGGACAGAGCACCCCACTTAAAAACCATGTCGATACAGCCCTGGCTGAATGCCCACAAGTCAGCCAGGTCATCGTTGTACGCCATACGGGCGGCGCTATTGCCTGGCGACACGAACGCGATATCTGGTACCACGAATGCATGGCATCGGCATCCGATACCTGTCCCGCTGCCAGTATGGATGCCTGTGATCCTCTTTTTATCCTCTACACTTCGGGTTCCACCGGCAAACCCAAAGGTATTGTCCACGCCTGTGGTGGCTATCTGCTGTATGCAGGCATGACGCATCACAAGGTATTTGATTACCGCAAGGGAGATGTCTACTGGTGTACGGCAGACATAGGCTGGATAACTGGTCATACCTATGTGGTCTATGGGCCACTGGCGAACGGCGCAACCACTGTCATGTTCGAGGGTGTTCCTGCATGGCCCACGCCTGACCGACTCTGGAACATCATTGATGAACACAACATCAGCGTGTTTTACACCGCACCTACCGTGATCCGTTCGCTGATGGCCTATGGCAATGAGCATCTGAAAAGCACTCACCGCTCATCCCTGCGCGTGCTTGGCTCGGTTGGAGAACCCATCAATCCTGAAGCATGGCAGTGGTATTTCAGCGAGGTGGGGCATGGAAAAACGGCAGTTGTCGATACCTGGTGGCAGACAGAAACCGGCGGCATCCTCATCACTCCCCTGCCCTGCGATACCCACCCCAAACCTGGCTCGGCTTCGACGCCTTTTTACGGTATTGAGCCCGCCATCCTCTCGCCATCCGGAACACCCGTCACTGATACAGCCGAGGGCGCCCTTGTCATCAGTGCATCATGGCCAGGTCAGGCCATCGGCATCCACAATGACCCGGACAGATTCAGATCTACCTACTTTGATCCTTTTCCTGGCTACTACTTCAGCGGCGATGGAGCACGGCAGGATAACGATGGCCATTACTGGATCACAGGGCGCATTGACGATGTCATTAATGTTTCGGGACACCGGCTGGGTACGGCTGAAATTGAAAGTGCGCTGGTGCTTCATCCACAGGTTGCAGAAGCCGCTGTTGTGGGCTTTCCTCACGACATCAAGGGACAGGCCATTCATGCTTTCATAACCCTGATGCAAGGGGCCATGCCGTCCGATAAACTCGCCAAAGAACTGAACACACTGGTGCGCCATGAAATCAGCGCCATAGCATGCCCCGAGCGGATTCAGTGGGTCTCCTCATTGCCCAAAACACGCTCAGGCAAGATCATGCGCCGCCTGCTACGCAAGATTGCAGCCAATGATCTTGACCAGCTGGGAGACACAAGCACCCTCTCTGACCCACAAGTACTGGAAGAAATTATCCAAAACGTCCCAAAGCCGGTTAGAATGACCGCAGACTGACACAATAACAGGAGCTTATACATGAAACTCGTGACTGCAGTGATCAAGCCCTTCAAGCTGGACGATGTCAGGGAGGCACTTTCCGATATTGGTGTCACCGGCCTTACCGTAACTGAAGTCAAGGGATTTGGCAGACAGAAAGGTCATACCGAACTTTACCGTGGCGCCGAGTATGTCGTGGATTTTCTTCCCAAAGTCAAAGTCGAAGTGGCGCTCAGCGACGACATGACTGAATCAGCCGTAGATGCCATCATCAAGGCCGCGAATACGGGCAAGATTGGTGACGGCAAGATTTTCATTGCGCCACTGGAGCAGGTCATACGCATACGTACCGGTGAAACTGGCGATCAGGCGGTCTAAAAAGCAACCTCAACAACGCCAGGGCCAGCGACCCGTCCTCTGACCACCTGCCCGGAACGCGTGTTGCGTACGGAGATCTGCTGGCCTTCTTCGCCGTCCGCAAGTGCCACTCCGGGAACACCCACATCAATCAGGGGGTGTGCGGTGCGTATCGATACTTCATCCCCCTTGTGTATCATCTTCGGCGGTAGCAGCTGCTCGTGGTGCAGCAGGGTTCCTGCTGCCAGTGCTACTTTGAGTACCTTGCCAACCGCATACGCGCGGTCTGACATATAGCGGCCATTAAGATGGGAAACATCCCGCTTTTCTGCAAGCAGGGCATCATCGGTCAGAATCGCACCACGCGGCAGTGTATGTGCCATGACCAGTACAGTCCGGTAAAGATGGACATTGACGCGCAGGTGAATCAGCCAGGGCTTCTCACCATCACATCCCACACGGAGCGTCATGGGACCTGGACGAAGCTCCCTGACACTCGTACTGACCTTGAGCGGCATGGGGCATGGCATGAAACGCCGCCTGGGATCAAGCTCAGGCAGTTCAAACTCCAGTTCAGTCTGGCTCTCCGCCATGGTATCCAGATGATGCCGGACTGATGACTCGATCATTTCAGCCGTTACCTGCTGCCCATCTTCAGCCAGTACAGCCTGACTGACAGCCAACCCCATATACAGCGCAACCAGCCAGGCAACCATACATCCCCTTCTACGCATACCACGACAATGACTGCCGGAAGCAAGATACGGCTCCAGCCAAAGTCAGTATAAGCGAAAACATGGCTGCAATGTCATGGAACCAGCAGGGGACGCATCATGAAGACGGTTTATTGACACACAGCCTTGATTTATGACGACGACTTTCCGTCATCCGGTTTTTTTTACTGCATATACCGGCACATATAGCGTGGCATACTTCATGCTT
>JBEBBU010000162.1:0-3505 GCA_041158225.1 Pseudomonadota bacterium
TTTGGCGTGTAACCCGAAAGGAACCGCTGAACCGCAACTATCCATGGTTTCCGTGTTTTCTCCTTCCTTAGAGTTCAGGTGTTTGTTCGTTTTCCCCGCCTTTCGGCGGGGTTTTTTTGCCTTATCATGATAGTAAAGAGACCGATATCCATCGCATAAGATTCCTATTACTTTATGAGCAATGTTGTTGATGCGTGATTGGTGAGAATGTGTGTGGTTTTGTTGAGGGCTTTAATGGTTGATCAGTTTCTTGTTTCTATTTGAAAGTCAAGCTGTATATCTTTGTTTTTAATTCTTTTTTGTTATTTATCACGATGGTGTTAGGCTCGGATTGGGTTGTGGTTATATTATAGTTTCTTTCCCATGTATTTGATTGATTATCTTGGGCGATAAGTGTCATGTTGGGTGTTGATTGGCTTGTGTCTAGGATATAGGTTGAGCTTTTTCCATGTGACTCATTGGAATAACCATGTGCGGCTCCCAGTTCAATAGAATAATATATCAGCGTATTCTTGGGTTGTCCTGATATGTTGACTGAATATGTTGACACTTGAGGGCAGTAGAGATAAGTTGTGTTTCCCTCGTCGCAGTTATTATTGATGCAGCTTGTTTGACTCTCGCAATCGTTTTCTTCAACTTTATAGGGTAATTCCTGTTTAAAGTTAACTTTGCCTTTGTTGTTGATATAATTCATATAACCTGTGGCCGGTGGCGTAAGCGGTGTGCCATTAGCCGTTTGCACCTCCTGCACAAATGCAAGAGCCCCGCCGTTCAGCAATGGTTGAACATTTACCTGAACCTCATAGCCATCGGTAGGTATGCTGGTGTACCCAGCCAGCGTTGTCCAGTCAATTGTAAAAAGTAACTTTTGGTTGGCCGCCGCATTAGTGCGCTCGGAGAAAGCCATGACGAGTAGCATGATGAATATTCTGGATTTGTTCATGGCGTGTTCTCTCAATAGCGTGTTGATAAAATCTCAGAGACCTGATACTGGTTTGCAGTTTCAGGCCTCATCTTTAAAGATAGATGTTTAAATCAGAATACGATGGAGCCACCAGCGTTGGCAGGTGTCGGATTGTTGAGACAGGTTGGATGACCAAAACCACTTGCACTCACACCCGTGCCGCCAGCCGGATTGACGGTAATATCCTGAATCATCTTGTCAAAACTACCATTAACTGGGACAGTGCCAAAACCCGTAGCCTCACGTACCTTCCAGGCCACTACATGGTCAGTACAGGAGGTATCGCCGGAAACACCAATGGCACCTATTTTCTTGCCACCCTTGTACAGGGCCAAGCCTCCACCAAATACATTGATACCACCCATACGCTTGCCCACCAGTGGATCATTGACGGTGCCAAACTTTTTGACATCACCACCATAGGCTATGCTGCCATCAACAGGGTTGCTGGCCTGCAGGCCAAACAGGCTGCCCCCTGGCTGAGTGGCGGAATACAGGTTGGCAGTGGACAGTGCCAGTTTGCCAGTACTGAACGCATTGGCCGCATTCGCCTTTTGAGCCGAGATATTGCGGCTGCCAAGCCAGATGTCGGTGGTGACGCTTTCGCTACCCGTGAGCGAGTTGACGACGGCGCAGACAGTACCACTGCTATCTACCAGTGTCAGCCACATGGGAAAGCCAAGACCACCATTGTCCTGGCTGAGCACTGTGCCCAGGCTGGTCTTCAGTTTGGCGAATGATAGTGTTGCTTCATTTTTGAGGGCTTTGCAGTCCCCGGAGGCAGATCCAGAAGCGGATGAGGTAAGCAGAGGGGTATCTGCCATTGCAGATCCTGAAAAGGCAGCAAGCAGTCCAAGAGCGGCGAATGCGTGTACGTGTTTCATAAGCATGATTCCTTCGACATCGTTTTTGTATTTATTGTTTTTGCTCCCTGTCATGGCCGGGTGGCTAACCTGGAGCATGTCGAAGATTTTATTGCTGGAGTTGTATTTTTTGCCAATTAATTAAACATAAGATATTCATTCACGGGCGTTATACATGGCCGTTTTTTCCCAGCGGTCAATCACTGCCACAGCCATGCTGTTGCCCAGTACATTGGTCGCACTGCGTCCCATATCCAGCAGCTGGTCTATCCCCAGCAACAGGACGATACCTTCCTCAGGAATATGAAAGGTGGCAAGGGTTGCTGAAATGACCACCAGAGACGCGCGCGGTACACCAGCAATGCCCTTGCTGGTGACCAGCAGCATCAGGAGCATGACCAGCTGGTCATGCAGGGGCATGGTGATGCCATACGCCTGGGCGATGAAAATGACCGCGAAAGTCATATACATCATGCTGCCATCCAGATTGAAGGAGTAACCCAGCGGCAGCACCATACCTGAAACCCGCTCATTGCAGCCGAATTTTTTCAGCTGTTCCAGCAGTTTCGGGAATGCGCTTTCACTGCTGGCGGTGCCCAGTGCCAGTATGAGTGGTTCGCGTATCATTCCCAGTAGCTGGTATACCGAGGGGCCCAGCAGAAAGCGTCCTGCCGCAGTGATGCTGAGACATAGCAGCAGCAGAGCCAGATAGAACTCCAGCATGAAGGTTCCATAGTTGCCAATAATGCCGATGCCATGCTGGGCAATAACCGAGGTGATGGCCGCCATGACCGCCAGTGGGGCAAATCCCATGACATACTGTGTCATTTTCAGCATGATGTCAGCCAGTGACTCCATGAATTGCACCACGGATGCTGCTTTGGCACCCAGACTGGCGCAGGCAGCGCCAAAAAACAGGGAAAACACCACGATCTGCAGGATTTCATTCTGGCTGAGTGACTCAAAAATACTGCGGGGCACCAGATGGCTGATAAATCCGGCCAGTGTGAGCGGTGGACCGCTGGCAGGCGGCGATGCCTTATCAACCAGTTCTGACAGATGCAGGGCCGCGCCCGGCTGGAAGCTATTGACCAGCGCCATGCCAAGCAGCAGGCTGAATACCGAGGCGCCAAGAAACCAGAGTAGCGAACGGCCGGCAATACGTCCCACACTTTGCAGGTCATCCAGCTTGGCAATACCCATCACCAGCGTTGACAGTACCAGCGGGGCAATGATCATCTTGATCAGCCTTAGAAAAATATCCGTGATGACCGCGCAGATGCTGACCGCCGTAGCCGTCCAGGCCTCGTCACTGTGAAACAGCACTCCCAGTACGATGCCAAGGAGCAGGGCTGGCAGGATGAGACGCGATGCCTTCACGGTTTGCTGCCTTGCGGTTTGTCCTCTTTTTCCCGGCATACGCCCAGTACACTTTCACCATCCACTTTTTTGGGGGGCGCTGCACTCATGGCGTCGTAAAGTTCGGCCTGATTGCCCTTACTCCACCAGGTCCACTGTCCAGACTGGTAGCGGGCGCCCGATGCTGAAAGTACGGTTACGAACAGGTTGGTCTGGCCCTCAATGGGTAACAGTGCAATGCCCTGTCCACTGGCGGAGCTGTTCCAGTAGTCGACATAAAAACGTTCGCCCTTGCTGCACTGGTACTGGATGCGCTGAT
>JBEBBU010000163.1:0-20758 GCA_041158225.1 Pseudomonadota bacterium
GGGTTCCGAATCTTCTGGTTAACGGCTCGGCAGGTATTGCTGTGGGGATGGCTACCAATATTCCGCCGCATAATCTTGGCGAGGTTGTGGATGCCTGTCTGCTACTGATTGAGCAGCCTGATGCCAGCGTACACGACCTGATGCAGAAAGTCCCTGGTCCGGATTTCCCTACCTCAGGGCTGATTAACGGATCATCAGGCATTCGTGATGCCTACCTTACTGGTCGTGGCCGGGTGCATATCCGTGCACGCTGTGACATTGAACCCATGGATGAAAACTCCAGCAGATCCATGCTGGTGGTGACAGAGTTGCCCTATCAGGTCAACAAGGCCCGTTTGCTGGAAAAAATTGCCGATCTTGTCAAGGAAGGGCGGCTGGAGGGCATTTCAGGGTTACGCGATGAATCCGACAAGGATGGCATGCGCATGGTCATTGAGCTCAAGCGTGGCGAAATCCCGGAAGTTGTGCTGAATAACCTGTACCAGCAGACACAGATGCAGACGGTGTTTGGTATCAATATGGTGGCCCTGCTGAATGGGCGCCCCCGTCTGATGAATCTTCGTGACATTATCGCGGCCTTTATTGATCACCGGCGTGAGGTGGTGACCCGGCGTACGGTCTATGAACTGCGCAAGGCGCGGGAAAGGGCACATATTCTTGAAGGTCTTGCGGTTGCCCTTGCCAATATCGATCCCATCATCAGTCTGATCAGAAAGGCGGCTACGCCTGCCGAAGCCCGGGCTGCCCTGCTTGCACGGGATTGGGATGCAGGGATGGTCATGACACTTGTTGATGCAGGCGGAGAAGGCGTGGTTTCGCGCCCTCTGGATCTTGATGCCCAGTATGGCATGCATGGTGCCATGTACCGGCTTTCACCTGTGCAGGCCCAGGCCATTCTGGATTTGCGTCTGCATCGTCTGACCGGATTGGAACAGGACAAGATTGTTGACGAATTTCGCGCGCTTCTGTTGCAGATCGGTGAGTTGCTGGCCATTCTTGCCAGTGATGTCAGACTGATGGAGGTCATCCGCGATGAGCTGGTAGCCCTGCGCGAGCAGTACGTTGATGCCAGAAGAACAGTGATTGTGCATGATCATCAGGATCTTGGGGCCGCTGACCTGATTGCCGAGGAAGATGTCGTTGTGACGGTTTCGCACGCTGGCTACGTCAAGTCACAGCCGCTGACGACCTATCGGGCCCAGCGGCGCGGTGGTCGCGGCAAGGCAGCGGCAGCAACCCGCGAAGAGGACTATATCGAAAAACTCATCGTTGCCAGTACTCACGATACCATCCTGTGCTTTTCCAGTAACGGCAAGGTTTACTGGCTCAAGGTCTATGATTTGCCTGTAGCCAGTCGTACGGCAAGAGGGCGCCCTTTCAATAATCTTCTGCCTCTGGACGAAGGCGAAAGGATCAATGCCATTCTGCCGATCCGCGAGTTTGACGAGGATCACTTCATCTTTATGGCAACCAGTCTTGGCACGGTGAAAAAGGTTGGCCTGAAAGAGTTTGAGCGTCCACGTCCATCTGGCAAGATAGCGGTGGTGCTGGCTGATGATGACCGTCTGGTGAACGTGGCCGTGACCGATGGCCAGCAGAACATCATGCTGTTCAGCAATGATGGTCGTGCTGTCTGTTTCAGCGAGAGTGATGTGCGCCCCATGGGGCGCTCTGCTGCCGGGGTTAAGGGGATGTCTCTGGCTGAAGATCAGTCAGTTATCGCCATGATTATTGCCACCGAGGGTGTGGTGCTCAATATTACCGCCAATGGTTTTGGCAAGCGTACCGAAATTACTGATTTTCCGGTGCACCGTCGCGGCGGGCGTGGTGTTATTGCCATACAGACCAGTTCGCGTAATGGCGATGTTGTTGCTGCTACGCTTGTGGACGAGCAGGATGACATCATGCTTATCACGGATGCGGGTACACTGGTGCGTACCCGTGTCAACGAAATCCGTGTGATGGGAAGGAATACCCAGGGGGTTACCGTTATCCGTCTGTCTGCTGATGAGCGGGTGGTGGGTGTAGACCGGATTCCCTATCTTGCGGATGCTGAAGCTGATGACGATGCAGAACAGGATGATATAGCCGTTGCGGAACCTGAAGGTGATGGTGATGTATGAGTGAGACACCGCTGACGCTTGCTGATCTGCGTGAACGGATTGATGCTGTTGATGCCGATCTGCTTGCACTGATGTCCCGGCGTGCCGGATTCGCCCAGCAGGTGGCGGAGATCAAGATGGCTGCTGGTGAGGTCAGCAATTTCTACCGCCCTGAAAGAGAGTATGAGGTGCTCAGACGGGTCGCGGCGCTGAATGAGGGGCCGTTGCCAGATGCTGTGGTCATGCGGCTTTTCAGGGAACTCATGTCGGCCTGTCTTGCGCTGGAAAAACCTCTTGCCGTGGCCTATCTGGGGCCTGCAGGTACTTTCAGCCAGCAGGCTGCATGGAAGCATTTCGGGCAGGGTATAGAAGCCAGTGCTGAAGCCGGTATTGATGATGTTTTTCGCAAAGTGGAATCCGGGGCCTGTCACTACGGTGTGGTTCCGGTGGAAAACTCTACTGAGGGGGCTATCACGCATACGCTGGACAGCTTTCTTCATTCGCCACTGATCATTGCAGGCGAAGTTCAGTTACGCATTCATCATCATCTGCTCAGTGGCGAGTCATCACTGGCGGCTGTGCATACCATCTTTTCCCACCAGCAGTCACTGGCCCAGTGCCGTCAGTGGCTACAGATGCATTGTCCTGGTGTAAGACTGCAAGCGGTTTCCAGTAATGCCGAGGCCGCGAGAATCGTGTCTTCACAGTCAGGATGTGCGGCCATTGCCGGCGAGGGTGCTGCTGCCATCTATGAGCTTGGCATACTGGCACGGCATATTGAGGATGAATCAGACAATACGACCCGCTTTCTGGTGATAGGTACCCAGGCGGTGGGGGCGACTGGCAGTGACAGAACCAGTCTCCTGCTTTCAACCGCCAACCATCCGGGAGCGCTGCTGAGCGCGCTGGCACCTTTTGCCAAAGCTGGCATCAGCCTTTCCAGGATCGAATCCAGGCCGTCGCATCGAGGTAACTGGGATTATGTGTTTTTCATGGATGTCGATGGGCATCAGCATGATGAAAAGCTCGCGGGCGTGCTGGAAGAACTGAAGGCACAGGCGTGCATGTTCAAGATTCTTGGGTCTTACCCGAAAGCAACTTACTGATTCCGGATGCATGGAGTAATCAAGCATGACATATGCTAGCCGCCTGGCTCAGCCTGGTATTCTTTCCCTGTCGCCCTACATACCTGGTAAACCTGTCAGCGAGTTGCAGCGTGAACTGGGTATCTCGCGGGTAGTCAAGCTTGCCTCCAATGAAAATCCGCTGGGCCCCAGTCCCCTCGTGCTGGAGGCAGTACGCCAGGCCAGTCAGGAACTGCATCTGTATCCTGATGGCGCAGGTTACGAGGTAAAACAGGCGCTGGCTGGTATGCTTGCAGTTGGGCCCGAGCAGATTACCCTGGGTAACGGATCCAATGAGGTACTTGAACTGCTCGCAAGGGTTTTTCTGGGAGTGGAAAGTGAGGCGATCTATTCTGCCCATGCCTTTGCAGTCTATCCACTGGTCACCCAGGCTGTCGGTGCGCGCGGCGTTGTGGCGCCTGCCCATGATGGCAGTCGGGGCGTACGCTTTGCACATGATCTGGATGCCATGCTCGCAAAAGTTACCGCCAGTACCCGGCTCATCTTTATCGCCAATCCCAATAATCCGACAGGTACATGGCTCGGGGCTGACGAACTGGCCAGATTTCTGGATGCCCTGCCCGATCACGTGATGACGGTCATTGATGAGGCCTATTTTGAATACGTGACGGAAAAAAACTATCCTGATACAGTCCGCTGGCTTGGTCGCTATCCCGGTCTGGTCGTGACCCGTACTTTTTCCAAGGCCTATGGTCTGGCAGGATTACGGCTGGGTTACTCGGTTTCTTCGCCAGAGACAGCGGATCTGCTGAATCGCGCCAGGGAGCCTTTTAATGTCAATCATCTGGCTCAGGCAGCCGCAGTCGCCGCCCTGAAGGATCGGGCCTATCTGGATGCTTCCGTCAGTCTCAATGCTGAAGGCCTGCTATCACTCACTTCCGCGCTTGAGGCCAGAGGTTTTGAGGTTATACCTTCAGTCGGTAATTTTGTAACGTTTGACCTGCGTGAATCTGCTGAACCTGTTTACCAGTCCCTGCTCAGGCAGGGCGTTATCGTGCGTCCGGTAGCCAACTACGCGCTTCCAGATCATTTGCGGGTTTCGGTGGGAACCGCACAGGAGAATGCAGCCTTTCTGGCGGCTCTGGATCGCGTTCTGCGTTTATGAATGGAACCCTGTTTGTCGTTGGCATTGGCCTGATCGGTGGGAGTGTTGCCAGGGGCCTGCGTGAGTCAGGTTTCTGCCAGCATGTGACAGGTGTGGATACGGATGCTGGCAATCTTGCCCGTGCGCTCAGTCTGGGCGTTATTGACCATGCCTGCACACTGGATGCAATCAGGCCAGGTGCAGGGGACATCGTGCTGCTTGCCGCGCCTGTGGGAAGCTTTCAGGGCATACTGAGGGCACTGCAGCCGCACTGGCATGCTGAAACACTATACACCGATGCAGGCAGCACCAAACTGAGTGTGCTGCGTGCCCTTCATGATATTTTTGGTGAGGTTCCCTGCAATTTTGTGCCCGGGCATCCCATTGCGGGTGCGGAACAGAGTGGTGTGGAGGCGTCCAGCGCAGTGCTGTTTGACGGGCGGAGGGTTATCCTGACGCCAGCATCGTGTACGCTTCCAGCCATGGAAGATCGTGCGCGGCGTCTCTGGGAGTCACTCGGGGCCACGGTCAGTTGCATGAGTGCCGACGAGCATGATGAGGTACTGGCGGCGACCAGTCATCTGCCGCACATGCTGGCCTTTGCCCTGACCGCCATGCTGGGCAGGCGTGATGAAACCGAAAATATTTTCCGTTACGCTGCTGGGGGATTCCGTGATTTCAGCAGGATAGCCTCCAGTGATCCTGTCATGTGGGCAGATATTGCCCTTGCCAACCAGAGTGCATTGCTGGACTGTCTCAGACAGTATCGCGATACTCTGGTTGAACTGGAGTCGGCCATAGCCCATGCTGATCAGGCTGCCTTGCACTCATTCTTTTCCGAAGCCCGCGCGGCCCGCGGGCGTTTTTTGCAAATATCAGAAAAATAATCATGTCGACTGCGAACAATCTGGTTTTTCGTGCCATGCCTGTCTCAGGCCTGCATGGCAAGGTGCGAGTCCCCGGGGACAAGTCCATTTCCCATCGTTCCATCATGCTAGGTTCCATCGCTGAGGGGGTAACGGAGGTAGAAGGTTTTCTTGAGGCTGAAGACTGTATGGCAACCATGGCTGCGTTCAGGGCGATGGGGGTGGTTATTGAGGGTCCTGCAGAGGGTAAGGTCAGGATTCATGGTGTTGGCCTGCATGGCCTCAAGGCTGCAGACAGCGCGCTTTATCTTGGTAATTCCGGAACATCCATGCGTCTGCTGAGTGGTCTGCTGTCGGGTCAGGCATTTGACAGTATCCTGACTGGGGATGCATCCCTGAGTCGCCGTCCCATGAAGCGGGTGACCCAGCCCCTGGCTGTCATGGGGGCTCGTATTGAAACCACGGATGCCGGGACATCTCCATTGCATATTCATGGTGGGGTAGCACTGAAAGGCATTGATTATGACATGCCCATGGCCAGTGCTCAGGTAAAGTCCTGTCTGCTGCTGGCAGGACTCTACGCCGAAGGCACAACATCGGTGACTGAACCGGCACCGACACGTGATCATACCGAGCGTATGCTGGCGGGGTTCGGATATCCGGTCCAGCGCGAGGGCAACAGGGTCAGTGTTACATCCGGGGGGAAACTGACTGCTACGTTCATTGATGTTCCCAGTGATATTTCCTCGGCTGCCTTTTTTATGGTGGGGGCCGCTATCGCGTCTGATGCAGATGTGTTGCTGGAGCACGTCGGCATGAATCCTACCCGCACAGGCATTATCGAGATCCTGCAGCTCATGGGTGCTGACATGGAAGTTATCAATGCCAGGGAAGTTGGTGGTGAACCAGTCGCAGATATCCGTATCCGTTCCAGCCGGTTGAAAGGCATAGAGATACCCGAGCACACCGTGCCGCTGGCTATTGATGAGTTTCCGGTCCTGTTTGTTGCCGCTGCCTGTGCGGAAGGGGAAACCATATTGCGTGGTGCCGAGGAACTGCGGGTCAAGGAAAGTGACCGCATTCAGGTCATGGCTGACGGTTTGCAGACGCTGGGTATCCATGCCAGGCCAACGCCGGATGGTATGGTCATTCAGGGCGGTGTTATCGGCGGTGGGGAAGTGCAGTCACATGGGGATCATCGCATTGCCATGGCCTTTGCCATTGCATCGCTACGCGCCAGTGCACCGATTACCATTCATGACTGTGCCAACGTCAATACCTCCTTCCCGGCCTTTATCAGCCTTGCAACCCATCTGGGCATGCAGATTGATGTCAGGCAGGAGGGCTGAGTTCATGTCAGTCATCCCTGTGATTACTCTGGATGGCCCAGGCGGCGCCGGTAAGGGCACGGTGAGTCGTGCGATTGCTGCGCATTTGGGCTGGCACTATCTGGATAGTGGTGCCATTTACCGCGCGCTTGCCATTGCAGTGGAGGATGCCGGACTGGATGAGCAGGATACTGATGCCATCAGTGTGCTGGCCCAGCATCTGGATCTGGATTTTGCCCTTGAGGGTGATCATCCGGTGATTCTGCTGTCGGGTCGGGATGTCAGTGGGCGTATCGGTGTCGAGCAGACTGGTAACCAGGCCTCAAGGCTGGCAGCCCTGCCTGCGATCAGACGTGCCCTGCTTGAGAGGCAGAAAGCTTTCCGGCGTGCGCCAGGGCTTGTGGCCGATGGTCGAGATATGGGTACGGTGGTTTTTCCGGACGCTGGCTGCAAGATTTTTCTCACAGCTTCGGCTGAAGTACGCGGTGAAAGACGCTATAAACAGTTGAAAGCAAAAGGACTAGATGTTAATCTGGCGGACTTGACCATGGAGATAGAAGCAAGGGATGCGCGTGATCGCAACCGGGCTGAGGCACCGCTGAAGCCGGCTGATGATGCTGTGCTGCTTGATTCCTCGTGGTTGAGCATTGAAGACGTCATTCAGCAGGTGCTGTCTCTTGCCAGAGATCGATTGCTCCTCTCCTGAATGCCGCAGTTATGAATTTAATTTATGGTGGCAGTTCTTCCTGTTGACGGACTGCTGTGTGAATCAATCTGAATATTCTGGCGGAAGACGGTTTCTGTTCTTCTGTCAAGGAAGCGTGTGTGAATATGGGCGTTAGCTTTGCTGAAATGTTTGAAGAGAGCCTGACCAAGGCCGAGATGCGTACTGGCAGTATCATCAAGGGTGTGGTTGTGGATATCCATCCTGAAGCCGTGGTGGTCAATGCCGGGCTGAAATCCGAGGGTGTGATTCCAAAGTGGCAGTTCCTGAATGCCGAAGGCCAGCTTGAGGTCAGCATCGGCGATACCGTCGATGTAGCACTTGACATGGTGGAAGATGGCCTTGGCGCCACGCTGCTGTCACGTGACAAGGCGAAGAAACTCAAGGCCTGGGACGAACTGGAACAGGCATTTGAAAGCAATGAGACCGTTGTGGGTCGCATTGTCGGCAAGGTTCGTGGTGGCTTTACTGTCGCTATTGGTGCTCTCAGAGCGTTCCTGCCTGGTTCACTGGTGGATGTTCGCCCTGTTCGCGATACCGCTTTCCTGGAAAACCGTGACCTTGAATTCAAGGTGATCAAGATTGACCAGAAGCGCAATAATGTTGTGCTTTCACGTCGTGCAGTCGTTGAATCCGAGTACAGTGCTGAAAAAGAAGCACTGCTGGACAGCCTCAAGGAAGGTGCCATCATTCAGGGTGTGGTCAAGAATCTTACCGACTACGGTGCCTTCATTGACCTCGGCGGTATTGATGGCCTGCTGCACATCACCGACATGGCCTGGAAGCGCGTGCGTCATCCTTCCGAGGCGGTACAGATCGGCCAGGAAATCCAGGTCAAGGTTCTCAAGTACGATCAGGACAAGAACCGTGTTTCACTGGGTCTGAAGCAGCTGGGTGAAGATCCATGGGTCAATATTGCCCGTCGCTACCCTTCCGGCACGCGCCTGTTTGGCAAGGTCAGCAACCTGACGGATTACGGCTGCTTTGTTGAGCTGGAAGAAGGTGTTGAAGGCCTGGTTCATGTCTCTGAAATGGACTGGACCAACAAGAACGTCAATCCTTCCAAGGTCGTCCAGCTGGGTGATGAAGCGGAAGTCATGGTGCTGGAGATCGACGAAGAACGTCGTCGTATTTCTCTGGGCATGAAGCAGTGCCGCCAGAATCCATGGGAAGAGTTTGGTACCATCCACAAGAAGGGTGAAAAGATCAGTGGCACCATCAAGTCCATCACTGATTTTGGTATTTTCATCGGTCTTGATGGCGGTATTGATGGTCTGGTTCATCTGTCTGACATCTCCTGGAACACTACGGGTGAGGATGCCATTCGCAACTACAAGAAGGGTGATGAAGTCGAGACAGTCATCCTTGCGATTGATCCTGAACGTGAAAGAATTTCACTGGGTGTCAAGCAGCTTGAGCAGGATCCATTCCAGAATTTCCTGGCAACTTACGACAAGGGCAGCATTGTCAATGGCGTAGTCAAGGAAGTTGATCCCAAGGGCGCAATCATCCTGCTGGATGACGGTGTCGAAGGTTATCTGCGCGCCTCTGAAATCCAGAGGGATCGTGTGGAAGATGCCCGTACCCTGCTGAATGTTGGCGATGCTGTTGAAGCCAAGTTCCTTGGCGTAGACAAGAAGAACAAGTCCATCTCTCTGTCCATCAAGGCCAAGGATCAGGAAGATGAAGCGACCGTCATGAAAGACTACAACACGCAGTCTTCCGTGACCCCGACGCTGGGCGATATCTTCAAGGAGCAGATGGAAAATCGCTAAGCGATTTTCTCTGGTGGAGCGGAAGATTTATGCCTTCCGCTCCATACGGGTTTAGTATTAACCCTGGGTGAGCCATGACAAAATCAGAACTGATCGACTTGCTGGCAAGCAATCATCCCGAGTTGACCATTGAGCATCTTGAGCAGGCGGTTAAAGCCATGCTCGAATACATGAGTGAAGCCTTGGCCAAAGGCGAACGCATCGAAGTACGCGGATTTGGCAGTTTTTCCCTGCATTACAGGCCGCCTCGCAATGGACGTAATCCCAAGACGGGCGAGCAGGTAAGTCTTAAATCCAAATATGTACCCCATTTCAAGCCTGGCAAGCAGATGCGTGACCGCGTCAACGAGTCCAGGGATACCATCGCCATCCAGTCGTAGGGGGATTTATCCCGTACGAACTGGCTGCTGAGGCATTTCTCCTTCTTTTACCTGTCGCGGCGGCATCAGGCTGGTTTGCTGCGCGCAGGCATTATACGCGCCGTGGTCAGCAACGCATTGAGCAGAGCGTGCGTAGCGCCTACGGCCAGGGCTTCAACTATCTGGTCAGCGAAGATACCGAAAAAGCCATCAAGTCACTTTCTACCATGGTGGAAAGCCACAGGGATGCGCTTGAAATCCAGCAGGCACTGGCCAAGCTTTTTCGCAAGAATGGCGAGGTTGGCAAGGCCATTGATCTGCATGAGCGTCTCCTGCAGACTCCCCATCTGACTGAAGAACAGCGTTACCAGATTCATTTCGAACTGGCGGCTGATTATATGAGCGCCGGTCTTTATGATCGCGCTGAACTGCTCTTTCTTGGATTGAGCCATACCATGACCCATGGTCGTGCCGCCACACTTGCTCTGCTGAATATTTACCAGGCGGAAAAAGAATGGGATAAGGCTATCCAGTGCCTTGCAGGTCAGGAAGGTGGAGACTGGTTGCAGCGTCAGGAAATCCTGGCCCAGTTGCACTGTGAGCAGGCTGAAGCTGCGCTGATGCAGGGGAATACCAGCGTTGCTGAACAGCGTCTTTTGCAGGCCTTGCAGGTTGATAGCCGCTGCGTGCGCGCCAGCCTGGTCAGGGCCAAACTGGCTGTCAGAGAGCAGCGCTGGTCGGATGCCAGCATGGCGTTGCGATCTGTGGAGTGGCAGAATCCGGTATTCCTGTCTGAAACGCTGGATCTGTTACGGCTATGCCACATGAATCTGGGGGAGACTGCAGAGTATCGGGCTTATCTGGAATATCTCTACCTGAGGCACGGCAATGAATATGCGGGAATCCGTCTGGCAGATGAAATTACAGCCGTTGACGGGCCAGGTGCTGCCCTGCAGCATCTTGAGGGACTTCTCTTGCAGCGCCCAGTTCCTCTGGTGATGCTGAAAGCGGTGCAGTACCTCAATGCGGGTAATCTGGACGAGGGACTTATGCCCATCATGCAGCGCCTGAATACAGCACTGGATCTTCTGGCCAGCCACCAGTTACCCTACCGCTGTCGATCCTGTGGCTTTGGCGCGCATGAAATTCACTGGTTGTGCCCATCCTGCCGGGAGTGGGGCAGTGTGCAGCCCTGCCGGCAGGATGGATAAGGCGTAAAGCGCCAGCACTGTTTCAGGCGATGGTTTCGCGCCGCATGTGGGGAAACAGAATGACGTCCCTGATGGAGGGAGCATCAGTCAGGAACATCACCAGACGGTCGATACCTATACCTTCGCCTGCCGTGGGTGGCATCCCATACTCAAGAGCGCGGATATAGTCTGCGTCGAAATGCATGGCTTCCTCGTCCCCCGCATCTTTTTCTGCGACCTGTGCCCTAAAGCGTTCAGCCTGGTCTTCGGCATCATTGAGTTCCGAAAAGCCATTGGCAATTTCCCTGCCGCCAATAAATAGTTCGAAGCGGTCGGTAACTTCCGGATTATGATCGCTGCGACGTGCCAGCGGCGATACCTCGGTCGGAAATTCTGTGATAAAGGTAGGCTGTAGCAGCTTTTCTTCGACAAAGGCTTCAAAAAGTTCCGTAATGATGCGGCCCAGTCCCCAGTCACCCGAAGGTTTGATGCCCAGTTGCAGTGCTGTCTGGCGTGCATGGTCGAGATGATCCAGGGCATCCGGGTTGAGCTGCGGATGATGATGCAGCACCGCTTCGCGCATGGTCCAGCGCTGGAATGGCCGGGACAGATCCACGTCCACCCCCTGATGCTGAATGCAGTGGGTGCCCATCACCTGCAGGGCAAGTCCACGGAGCAGGTGTTCTGTCGCATCCATAAGGTCATGGTAGTCAGCGTAAGCCTGATAGAACTCCAGCATGGTGAATTCTGGATTATGCCGGGTGGAAAGACCTTCATTGCGAAAACTGCGGTTGATTTCAAACACGCGCTCAAAACCGCCAACCACCAGTCGCTTGAGGTAGAGCTCTGGCGCTATGCGCAGAAACAGAGGCATATCCAGCGCATTATGATGGGTGACAAACGGTTTGGCGCGTGCGCCTCCCGGGATCACCTGCATCATGGGCGTTTCAACCTCGATAAAATCACGCTCGGCAAGAAACTGGCGGATGTACTGGATAACGGCGCTGCGCACCCGGAAAATCTGCCGGCTTTCTTCAGTGACAATAAGGTCGACATAACGCTGCCTGTAGCGTGTTTCAGCATCGCTCAGCCCGTGGTATTTCTCTGGCAGCGGTCGCAGCGATTTTGTCAGCAGGCGGATATTATCCGCCCTGACTGACAGTTCACCTGCCCGGGTACGGAACAGGACTCCGGCTACACCGATGATGTCACCGACATCCCAGCCCTTGAAGGCATCGTAAACGCCTTCTGGCAACTGGTCACGCTGTACAAAAATCTGTATGCGTCCCGACATATCCTGAAGGTGGGTAAAACTGGCTTTGCCCATGATGCGTTTGCCCATCATGCGACCAGCCAGGCTTACCTGAACCGGGGATGTTTCAAAATCCTCGTCTGGTGTTGCGCCATGCTGGTCATGCAGGGCTTTGGCCAGATGCTGGCGCCTGAAATCATTGGGGAAAGCCTGACCCTGACCACGCAGGGTTTCAAGTTTTTCGCGGCGCTGGGCAATCAGCTTGTTTTCATCGGGTAAGGGTATTTGATCGCTCATAATCCACTTTTTAGACTGGCTTCAATAAACATGTCCAGATCGCCATCAAGAACAGCCTGGGGGTTGCCGGTTTCAACACCCGTTCGCAGATCCTTGATACGTGACTGGTCAAGCACATAAGAACGGATCTGGCTGCCCCATCCAATATCGGATTTGGAATCCTCAAGCTTCTGTTTTTCTGAGTTGCGTTTCTGCAGTTCGAGTTCGTACAGTTTGGCGCGCAACTGCTTCATGGCCTTGTCCCGGTTGGCATGCTGGGAACGTTCACTCTGGCACTGAACGACCGTATTGGTCGGATTGTGGGTGATGCGCACCGCAGATTCCGTGCGGTTGACGTGCTGTCCACCTGCACCACTGGCGCGATAGACATCTACGCGCAGATCGGCCGGATTGATGTCAATGTGAATGTTGTCATCTACTTCCGGCGAGACAAACACGGAGGCAAATGAAGTATGGCGGCGGTTGCCGGAATCAAATGGAGACTTGCGTACCAGGCGGTGCACCCCGGTTTCTGTTCGCAGCCAGCCGTATGCATAGTCACCTTCAAAGCGTATGGTAGCGCTCTTGATACCAGCAACATCACCTGGTGATTCTTCAACCAGTTCGGTTTTGAAGCCACGACGCTCGCCCCAGCGCAGGAACATGCGTTCCAGCATCTGTGCCCAATCCTGAGCCTCCGTGCCACCAGAGCCCGCCTGGATGTCAAGGAAGGCAGGGCTGGGATCCATTTCACCCGAGAACATGCGCTGAAACTCGATTTTGGCTACCATGGCCTCATAGTCATCAAGATCGCGGGCAACCTGATCAACCGTGGCCTCATCGTTTTCTTCCACGGCCATGGCCAGCAGTTCTTCGGCATCATCGATACCTGAGGTGATTTCAATCAGCCGGCTGACAACACCTTCGAGCTGGTTGCGTTCGCGCCCCAGTGACTGGGCATATTCGGGCTTGTCCCAGATTTTGGGATCTTCCAGTTCCCGCAGGACTTCGGTCAGTCTTTCCTGTTTCTGATCGAAGTCAAAGATACCCCCGAAGCGCTTCCTGACGGCTGCGCAGGTCTTTGATCTGGTTATACAGAGGGTTCAGTTCACGCATGGTCGGCAATTTCCTGAAAACCGCCTATTTTACATGACTGTGTCAGCTTGCACAGCAGGCGCTGTCCTGATGTAGCGCAACATGACCCAGGCGGCAAACTGGCTGCCAAAGAGCAGATTCGCCATCAGAAGGTGTACCGGTTGCATCACAGCCGGAAATCCCAGGCGATCCAGGCCAATGCCGGCAGTAATGCCCAACAGGACCGGCCACATCAGGGCGTGTGAAGCCCAGGCAAAAACAGGATGAATGGATCTGGACAGCAACAGTTTCCATGCCATCCACAGATTGATGAACAGTACGAACCAGGAGAAAGAGCGATGCACAAGGAAAATCATGGGCAGGGCGTCACGCCAGGTATCGCGGCTGTCGGGATGGCTCTGGTTGGCCAGTACATCTACCGTTTCCCTGATCTGTGTTCCCATAGCGATCTGCAGCAGGGTCATGGCCATGGCAACTCTCAGAACTGCCGGGAAATAGCCAGGCAGAGAAGGCGGGGCAATGGCTGCGAGTTGGTCACGCTGGGCCCTGATCACGGCATAGATCAGGATGCACACAATAAAGAAAGCCATCAGCATATGCAGGGTGATCATGACTGGCCGGAGCTGGGACGCGACGACGGCAGAGCCCAGCCAGCCCTGGAAGGCAACAGACAGGAATGCGGTCAGTGAACACCAGACAATAGTCCGGTCACCACGCCAGAAAACCCGTGATCTGGCCAGAGTCGCCATAATCAGGAGACCTATGCTGACACCCGTCAGTCTGTTGACATATTCCGTCCAGGTTTTGACCGGATTGAAAGTGGTCTCGGCATAGCCACGCGCAGCGTAGATCTTTTGATAGTCAGAAGGAAGTTCACTGACATCAGTGGGCGGGATCCACTGGCCAAAGCAGGTGGGCCAGTCTGGACAGCCCATGCCCGCACCACTGGCGCGTACTATGCCGCCCACCAGAATAAGAAAGTAAACGGCGGCGACAGTAAGGGTGCCCAGGCGAATAAAGCGGATGACATGCGCGCGCGGTAACTGCATGGCTGATATCCCTGAGTGGTATACGATCAGGCCATCATACCACCAGAGGTGCTGCTGTTGATCTAGCCCTCGGCGGGTACCTGAACCACCAGCGAGACGCGACGGTTCATCAGTCGGCCTTCATGCGTGGCGTTGTCGCCTTTGGGGAAATTGTCTGCCAGCCCGATGGCCTGAATCTGCTGGGCGGGTATGCCTTTCTGTATCAGGGCGCGGGTGACTGCTGTAGCCCTGGCACTGGAGAGTTCCCAGTTGGAGGGGTAGAGCGCAGTGGATATGGGGATATTATCCGTATGGCCTTCAACAGAAATCATGCCTTTCTGTTTGCGCAGGGGATCGACCAGTTTTTCGATCAGATGCTGTCCCTCGGGGGTGAGTTTTGCCTGTGCGGGAGCAAACAGCAGTTTTTCACTGACTTCGAGGCGATAAGCATGCGATTCTTTATGAACCTCCACCATTCTGTCGAGTTCGGCTGGAATGGTCATTTCAGCAGGCGGCTCATGTGCTGGCAGGGCTGCTGCACTGCTGGAGGCTACCTGTACTATGGGAGCAGCCGGAGACTGTGCCTGTACGGTTTCAGGCATGGGGGACATTAATGTCGTGGTGGTCTCTGTGGGGGCGGGTATGGCCGGCGTAGCGCTGTGAATGGCTGTTTCCGGAATCATGTCGGGAAAGTGTTCCGGTAACAGGGCCGCAACATAAGCGGGGCTATCAGGCTGATGCTGAGATGTTTCAGTCAACAGGGCCGTTTCTGGCTCCATGAAGGGGAGAGGGGCGTCCGGGCTTTCACCTTCATCTGCCGTGGTGTCACTTTTTTCGGCGACCAGCGTTTCAACAGGCGCTACGGGTATGGTGGGGGCGGCAGGTTGTGGTACCGCTGGCTGGCCTGATGCAGGCGGCAGACTGGCCGTGACCGCAGGTTCAGTTTTCGATCCACGTTCCCAGGCAAAAAGCATGACAAAGAAGCAGAACAGCAGGGTCATGACATCCAGATAGCTGAGCAGCCAGTGGCTGGATGCATCCTGCTCACCATCCTCACCACTCCGCATCCATGGGTCCTGCCGCTGGTTCAGCAGTCCTGACTCCTGGGGATTGATATCAGCCTGCTGACGGCTGGATCCATGATAGCGGCTCATGACGGACTTCCTGTTCAGATGGTCTGGCGAACCGTTGCAAAATCACCGCCAGCGGCGACAACAGCACTGGAGGTTTCGGTTTCACCGCTCTCAAAAGCGCGGATGTACTGGCGAATGGTGGCAGGATGGCTGCGGTTTTCCAGCATGACCACGATTTCAGCCAGAAAGTGCATCCAGGCAATACGCTTGCGGGAAATGTTTTCCAGACGCAGTGCGACGGGTCTGAACAGCAGGTTGGAGAACAGGAGTCCGTAGGCTGTCGTGACCATGGCAAATCCCATGGACTCGCCGATATGCGAGATATGATTGACATCCAGTTCATAGAACATGGTGATCAGGCCAAACAGTGTCCCCAGCATGCCAAATGCCGGAGCCATGGCGGCCATGGTGCGGACAATCTGGATATCATTCTGGTCGCGTTCACGTTGGGCTGACACCTGCCATTGCATGACCCGGGTAATATCCTGTGACGGCGTGCGACTGACCACCATACCAACGCCTCGACGCAACTGGCGGTTACGGATCTTTACCCCCATTTCCTCGGCAGTACGGATATCACTGTTGCGGTAGGCACCGGCAATTTTCAGAAATACCTGAAGATCGGCATAGCGGTTTTCTTCAGGGGGATTAAGGCGGCTTGGCAGGTGTCTGACCAGTTGCAGGACATGAACCGGGCTGCGGCCCAGTGCGGTTGCGCCCAGTGTGCCAAAGACAATCAGGAGCAGGCCAGGAAGACTGAAATACCGGCTACCGCTATCATTCATGAGATAGCATGCGGCAAGCAGACCCAGTACGGTGAGGATAAAGAAAAGGCGTGTGGCTAGCAGTTTCATGGTTGTATTCCTCGCAGATGATGCTACGCCATACAATAAGCATATGGCGTGCCATGATACTTTTGGCGAGGAATGGCAGGTATTACGGCACATGTTGCGTCATTCAGTTTCTCGCTGATGGGACATGTGCCAGAAAACCGACGCTATTTTTCTGTGAGACGTGGCAAAAGTTCGACGAGATTGCAGGGGCGCGTTCTCAGATCACACTGTTGCCGGATGATGTTTTGCCATGCGGTACGGCAGGCATTGCCAGAACCCGGCAGGCAGAAGATATACGTGCCATTGGCGACCCCGGCCACTGTTCTGGATTGCAGGGTGGACGTGCCTATCTCCTGAAAAGAGATGGCCCTGAACAGTTCACCAAAACCGTCCAGTACCTTGTCGAACAGGGGAAGAGCTGCCTCTGGGGTGCCATCGCGGCCAGTGACACCAGTGCCGCCAGTGGAGATGATGACATCAATGCCGGGGTCAAGTATCCAGCGGGATAGTGTGGCGCGGATGGCGTACTTGTCATCTTTGACCAGATCGCGTGACGCGAGAAGGTGACCGGCCTCATGCAGAAGGTCGACCAGCAGGTTGCCAGACAGGTCATTGCCCTGATGACGGGTATCAGAGATCGTCAGTATGGCCATGCGCAGTGGCAGGAATTCACGGCTGTTGCTCATGCTATGCCTCCAGAGGCTTCAGGAAAGCGGTTACAATAGTGGCAGATGATGCTGTTTTTCAATGTATAAAGATACGAGGGAGCTGTATTTCTGATGACTGGCAAGGCGAGGGACAGACAGGCTGTCAGGCCATCCGCATTGCAACCAGGTGTGCTCGTGCTGTGGAATGACAGCAAGGGCTTCGGATTCGTCAGGCCGGAAAAGCCGGGAGAAGACGACTGGTTTGTACATATTTCCGCCATGAAAAAAGGCATGGAACGCCGGCCCGTGGTGGGCGACAGGGTGATGTTTGCTCCCGATATCAAAAATCCGGACAGACGCAAGCTGTACTATCTTGAGGTCACAGGTATGCCTTATGGCGAGGCACGTCCTGATGTGCATGGTGTACTGCAGCAGCCTATGTCAGTTTACATGCGGATGGTGGTCATTCTTCCCTTTGTGCTGTCCCTGTATCTGATCTGGGAAACGCATAATCCTGTGCCACTGTTCTCCTATGGGTTTTTCAGTGTATTGACCATGATGCTGTATGGCGCGGACAAGAAACGCTCGCTTTCGGGCCAGTGGCGCTTCCCTGAGGTTTATTTCCACCTGCTGCAACTGCTGGGTGGATGGCCAGGTGGGCTTATGGCCCAGAATGATTTCAGGCATAAACGTCGTAAAAGCAGTTATCAGCGCCTGTTCTGGCTGACGGTGGCTCTGCATGCAGTCATCTGGCTGCTGGTGATTATCCATTTTTATTCCAGAACCTGATGGACATGCTGAGGCGAAGCCATCTGCTGCGCTGGCTCCCGCACTTTCATGCCTTGCATGACGGGGGGCTCAGGCGCTGTCCACCTGAGGTCAGGGACTGGGTCTGCACGCATGATTCGCTGACCCGCCGTCTCAGGCAAAAGCTGGGGCGTGGTTTTACGGTGCGCCTGCTGGGGCAGCACTGGGGGCTTCCCGGGCTTGGGGAGGCAGCTCATCTCGGAATACCTGCTACGCAGCGGGTACTGATCCGCGAAGTGCTGCTGCTGGGGCATGGTCAACCGCTGATTGCTGCACGCAGTATTCTCCCTGCATCGGTATTGCGTTATACAAGACGCAGCCTGCTGGATCTGGGGGCCAGACCACTTGGCGATGTGCTGTTTGCCCATGGCCAGTTGGGACGCACGGATCTGGTCTATGCCAGCGTCAGCGCTGCCTGCTGGCGTGTGCCGGTGCAGGAGCAACTGGTGATGGCTGAGCGTGTGTGGGCGAGACGTTCCCGCTATACCCTTGCAGGCAGGCCGTTGCTGGTGGCCGAGTTTTTTCTACCCTCTCTTTTTTCTGGATCGTTCACAGCTTCTGCTGCAGGAGATACTTGATGGCCCGTTTAGTGATGCTTTCAGGGCGGCTGGCCAGCCCCGCACGCTGGCCGTTTTACTGGCGCCTTATGCGCTTTGACAAGCCAATTGGCATCCTGCTGCTATTGTGGCCGGCTCTCTGGGCACTCTGGCTGGCAGGTCACGGATTTCCTGGATGGGGGCCGCTGCTGGTGATCGTGCTGGGCGTGCTGCTGACCCGTGCTGCTGGCTGTGTCATCAACGATTATGCCGACCGGGATTTTGATCCGCATGTGGAACGTACCCGCCTGCGGCCGATTGCGGCTGGTGATGTGGAGCCTGACGAGGCGCTTTTGCTGTTTGCCGTACTAGGCATACTGGCTCTGCTGCTGGTGACTTTCTCGAATGGCCTGACCATGGCGCTGGCCGTGCCTGGGGCGCTGCTTGCTGCCAGCTATCCTTTCATGAAACGTTATACCCACTGGCCTCAGGCTTATCTTGGCCTGGCTTTTGGCTGGGCAGTTCCCATGAGTTTTTCAGCCGTGCTGGGTTACATTCCGGCACTTGCCTGGGAGGTCTATGCGGCGACCATACTCTGGGCATTAATCTACGACACCATGTACGCTATTGTGGATCGGGATGATGACCTGAAGATCGGCGTCAAGTCCACGGCCATCCTGTTTGGCCGTTATGACCGGCAGATCATCGCCGGGCTACAGGCCTGCATGCTGCTGCTGCTTTGGGATGCCGGCCGCCGTGCCGGTCTTGGATTCTGGATGCATGCCGGGCTGATGACTGCTTTCGGGCTGTTTGCCTATCAGCAGTGGCTCATCCGCGATCATGACCGTGGTGGCTGTTTCAGGGCTTTTCTCAACAATCACTGGGTGGGGGCGGCCATGTTTGCTGGTATTGCCCTCTCGATAGCATGAACCGCTGTCTTGTCTGGGCCGCTGTGGCGGGTTTTACGGGGGTAGCACTGGGGGCTTTTGGCGCGCATGGACTGAAAGCAGTATTGAGCCCCCAGGACATGCAGGTTTACCAGACTGCCGTGCATTATCAGATGATTCACGCTCTGCTCGGTGTCGCTATTGGCATCCTGTCGGGAACTGACCGGGAAAACCGGGTTCTTATCTGGTCAGGAAGACTGGTTCTGACAGGACTTGTGCTTTTCCCCGGGAGTCTTTATCTGCTGCTGGCTACCGGGCAGCGCAGTCTGGGTATGGTGACCCCACTGGGTGGCACCGCCTGGCTTGGTGCCTGGCTGCTACTCGCCCTTTATGGATGGCGCCACGGCCAGTCATCCGGGACAACATTGAAGCAATGAGAGAATATCCATGAATGCATCTTCGCCCTCCCTCGTACTTCTGAAGGATTACTGTCCACCTGCTTTTATTGTGGATGATGTGAATCTCTTCTTTGAACTGCATCCCGAGGCTACCCGGGTAACCTGTCGTCAGCAGTTGCAGCGGCGTGATCGCGGGGATACCGATGGGCATCTGGTGCTCATGGGTGAGCAGATGCAACTGGAATCAGTGAAGATCAATGACAGGCTGTTGCCGGCTGCCGCGTATACCGCAGATGAGGATTCATTGACCATCATGATCGTGCCTGAAGGCCAGTTCAGTCTGGAAATTGTCACGGTCATCCAGCCGGTCAACAATACCTCCCTTGAAGGGCTTTACATGTCCAACGGCATGTTCTGTACCCAGTGCGAGGCACAGGGGTTCAGACGCATTACCTATTTTCTCGACCGGCCTGATGTCATGGCGCGCTTCAGTGCCACCCTGGTGGCCGACCGGACGGCATACCCTGTACTGCTTGCCAATGGCAATCCAGTTGCGAGCGGTGAACTGGTCAATAACCGTCACTGGGTACGCTGGGAAGATCCGCATAAAAAGCCCTGCTACCTGTTTGCTCTGGTGGCTGGCCAGCTGGAGTGTCTGGAGGACCGGTTTGTCACGATGAGTGGACGGGAGGTCAGCCTGCATATCTATGTCGAGGCTCACGATCTCGATAAATGTGATCATGCCATGCATTCGCTCAAGGCTTCGATGCGTTGGGACGAACAGCGATTTGGCAGGGAATACGACCTTGACCGCTATATGATCGTAGCTGTCAGCCATTTCAATATGGGGGCCATGGAAAACAAGGGCCTCAATATTTTCAACACCAAGTTTGTGCTGGCCAGACCTGATACCGCCACGGACGCCGATTACGAGCAGATTGAGGCGGTGATTGGTCACGAATATTTCCATAACTGGAGTGGCAACCGTGTGACCTGTCGTGACTGGTTCCAGCTGAGTCTGAAGGAGGGATTCACGGTTTACCGTGATCAGGAGTTTACTGCTGACCAGACCTCACGTGCGGTCAAACGCATTCATGATGTCAATCTGCTGAGAACTCGCCAGTTTGCCGAGGATGCGGGGCCGCTGTCGCATCCGGTACGCCCGGAAAGCTATCTGGAAATCAATAACTTTTATACCCTGACGGTGTATGAGAAGGGCGCGGAAGTCGTCAGGATGCTGGCGACCCTGCTGGGTGACGCCTTGTTCCGTCGTGGTACCGACCTGTTTTTTGA
>JBEBBU010000164.1:0-2920 GCA_041158225.1 Pseudomonadota bacterium
AGCAGCCAGACCACGGTCCAGCTGCGCAGGTAAAAGGTACGAACGGCGATGGTTTTCATAGGGGCTGGTTCATATCAGCCACTCTATCATTTCCTTTTGCGCGCCGCCAGCGGATGACGGGAGTAGGCGTTGTGGCCATCCAGGCCCTGCAGGGCGCAGTGTCCGCCGCGTTCCTCATAATCCTGCTGGAAGTGATGGATGAACTCCATGACGGTATGATCGATCAGATAGGCGTCAGTGAAATCAAAGACGATATGCTGGCCATCGGGAATGGCGGCGACCTCGCTTTTCAGGGCGATGAAATTGGAGAAGATGGCTGAACCCTGGATGGCGATATGCCACTGGCCGTCCTGGCGCTGTTCTGCGGTGTAGGAAATGCGCAGCAGGTCTCTGGGGCTGACGCCGCGCAGCAGATGAATCAGCAGCTTGGTGGCGATGCCGATGAGGACGCCCAGCAGCAGGTCAGTGGCCAGTACGCCGGCAATGGTGGCCAGAAAGATGCACAGCTGTTCCCAGCCCAGATCCATGGTCTTGGCAAACTCACCCGGCGATGCCAGGCGGAAGCCGGTATAGACCAGCAGGGCGGCGAGGCAGGCCAGCGGAATTTCATGAATCACGGAGGACAGCAGCAGTACGAACAGCAGCAGGAACAGGCCATGGAAGAAATTGGCCCACTGGGTGCGGGCGCCATTGGCGACATTGGCGGAGCTGCGCACGATTTCGGCGATCATCGGCAGGCCGCCGATGAGTCCTGCCAGCAGGTTGCCGACGCCCACCGCCATCAGGTCGCGGTTCAGGTCCGAGTAGCGCTTTTCCGGATCCAGTTTGTCGACGGCGGTGGCGCTGAGCAGGGTTTCCAGGCTGCCGACCAGACAGATACTGATCACAGCCTCCCAGAACTCGGCGGTGGCCCAGCGGCTGAAATCCGGAAAATACAGCGTCGCCAGCAGATTGTCCGGGATGGTCACCAGAAAGGTGGGGCCTACGGTATATTCATGATGGGCCAGGAGTTTGGCATCGGCCTGCAGCAGATAGATGTGTTCGTGATCCAGGTCGAACTGTTGGCCGAAGTACATGCCTACCGCCACCACAATGATGGGCGCCGGGATCATTTTCAGGTAGCGGTGGGTCTGCGACGACCATAGCATGAGAATGACGATGCTGATGGCGCCGATGACGGCGATTTCCGGATTGGGATTGGACAGGCTGTCCGGGATCTGGGCAATGGTCTGCAGCAGATCCATGCCCTGGAGCTTGACCCCGACCATGACGTGGATCTGTTTCGCCATGATAATGATGCCAATGGCCGCCAGCATGCCATGCACCACGGATGCGGGAAAGTAGGCATTGAGACGGCCAGCCTTCATGATCCCCATCAGGATCTGGAATAGCGAGGCGACCACGATGGCGGCCAGGGTATAGCGGTAGCCGGCCATGGCGTCATTGCCGCCCAGCGACTGTACTGCGGAAAGAATCACCACGATCAGGCCAGCAGCGGGTCCATTGATGGTGACATGCGAGCCGCTGATGCGGGAGACCACCAGACCGCCAATCATGGCGGTGAGCAGGCCGGCGGTGGGCGGGAAACCGGAGGCCATGGAGATGCCTAGACAGAGCGGCAGGGCAATCAGTGAAACCAGAAAACCGCTAATGAGATCCTGGGTCCAGTGGTAGGGCTTGATGGCGGTTGCTGGGGTGGGTGTGGCTGACATGCAGAAAATCCTGAGATGTGTCGGTCGTGGGCACAGTGCTGTTACGCCAATGCATATAGCATGCCATGATGGATGGTGGTGCAAGCCCATGATTTATGGCACTGCGCCTTGCGGCTACCGGGGTAGGGTGGCTTATGGTCCGGTGGTGGGGCTGCTGCAGGTGGATATGAACCACGTGGTATCTGACTGCATCATCAGGCTTGGGAAATCAGAAGTCACCATGTAGAATAGAGGGCTTCCCGTACCCATGATGATCAGGACGATTTCCCATGACCTTTGTCGTTACCGAGAACTGCATCAAATGCAAATTCACTGACTGCGTCGACGTATGTCCGGTGGACTGTTTTCATGAAGGCCCGAATTTTCTGGTCATTGATCCGGACGAATGTATTGACTGCACGCTGTGCGAGCCTGAGTGCCCCGCCAATGCCATCTTCTCTGAGGATGAAGTGCCTCAGGGTCAGGAGCATTTCCTGGCGCTGAACGCGGAGCTGTCCAAGGTCTGGCCTTCGATTACTGAAGTGGGCGACGCCCTGCCGGATGCGGATGAGTGGAACGGCAAGGGCGACAAGTTCCAGTATCTGGAACGCTGATTCAGCTGCCCTTGTTGCCTGCGTGCAGGCCGCATTCACGGTGAGTGGCTTCTTCCCACCACCAGCGGCCGGCACGTTCGTGTTCGTTGGGGCGGGTACTGCGCGTACAGGGTTCGCAGCCAATGCTGATCATGCCTTGCAGGTGCAGGGCATTATGCGGTACCTGATGCGCTTCGATATAGCTCCACACCTGCGCTGACGTCCAGTTGGCCAGTGGATTGAACTTGATCAGTGGCTGCTCTGCCGTGCCAAAGATCATATCCTGTTCCACAACATCCAGATCGCTGCGTGTCGGGCTCTGATCCTTGCGCTGGCCGGTGATCCAAGCATCCAGTGTGCCGAGTTTGCGTCTGAGTGGCCCCACCTTGCGGATGCCACAGCATTCCTGGTGACCATCCTGGTAAAAACTGAACAGCCCCTTGTCCCTGACCATGGCTTCCACCCGGGCCGCTTCGGGAAACAGCACCTCAATGGCAAGCCCATAGTGTTCCCGCACCTTTTCCATGAAGGCATAGGTTTCGGCATGCAGGCGTCCGGTATCCAGGCTGAAAACCTGGACCTGGCCCAGCAGCCCCAGCTTGTGCAGCATGTCGATCAGTACCACATCCTCGGCGC